>JAVQRZ010000078.1:0-2367 GCA_033582115.1 Candidatus Korarchaeum sp.
ACATAGGCTACTCAATAGGGAGAGGAAATCTCCTCAGGGAGAGACTCAAGCAGGCTGAGGATGAAGGAGCTCGGGTACTGTTCAAGGAGAGCTTCCTCTCCTTGAAGCCAGAAGGAGGATCTTATAAGGTGCTGACGAACAGAGGAGAGTACACTGCTAAGTACGTCATTGGAGCGGATGGGTTCCCTAGCAGGGTCTCCTCAACGATAGGGGGGTGCAGTGAAGTCAATCGGGACGATGTTTCGATAGCTTTCCCGTTCGAACTAGATCTGAATATCGAAGATCCTGAGGAGATGAAGCTTTTCTTCGATGAAGAGGTGGCGCCAGGTGCTTACGCTTGGCTTATCCCTAGAGGTGACTCCCGCGCGAACGTGGGGCTGGGGTTTAGGATGAGCATGTACGATGCCTCAAAGACCTTAGGATATATCACGAAATTCCTATATCGGATAGGTGTGAATGCAGACCCCAGCAAGGGTCTGAGGGGTAGGTTCGTTCCTGTAGGTGGTCTCGCTGGGAAGCTAACTAGCAACGGTATATTTCTAGTGGGTGACTCAGCTGGTATGGTAGTCCCATCAAACGGTGGGGGGATCCACACAGCTGTGATCTCCGCTTACTTACTCTCAGTTTCCTTGGAGAGCGACTCCCCGGAGAGGGAGTACGTATCTAACATTGAAAGACATGTGAAACCATTGATAGATGACGGTCTCACCTACAGAAGGGCAGCAGATGCTCTAATGAGGTTAGGGATCCTCAAGAGGGCTGTAGGTATGCTTCCCGAGCCCATCGTGGCTGAAGCGATCACGGGGAACAGAGGTAGATATCACCGTGTTCTCAAGCTCGCTTCCTACCTTTATCCCTTATCCAAGCGCAGAGGCGGAAGTTATCTAACTTATAAACAGGTTTGACGCAATCATCACACTCAAGGACGCTGTCGAATTCATCCGAGAACCTTGAGGACTCTCTAGTTGAGAGTATGAAGCATCCTGCCTTAGAGAGCGAGGAGATCATCCACATCAGCTCATCCCTTATCCTAGGGTTGAGCTTCTCATCAGTGAGCGGGTTGAGGAGAGGAGCTATCACTAAGAAATCCCTTTCGATGTAAACAGAGCACTGGAATAGGGTAATAAGGGAGACCATATTCTTTCCCTTAGCGTTTAACTTAGATGCATCTATTACTAAGACCCCAACCAGCTTCGGGAGCGCGTCCTCTATCCTCAGAACTCCCGACCTCACTGCAGAGATTATGGGCTCATGATCACTCATCTTAGGATCACTTAAAGCGGGAGGATTTTCTTTCATCAACAATCCCAAGATGGATGAGGGGTCCGCTCCTGTCAAGTAAGACAGGACCTCTGAGAGGGTTATGTAGTAAGAGATCCCTAAGCTCCCTTGATACCCGAACCAGACATCTGAAGGGTTAGCTATCTTACAATCAACTTCCTTGAGCCTGGAGCGAGCTTCACCGTTCCAATCAACGAGGACCACCCTCCTGCGTTTTGATATCTCCAACGCTAAAGAGGTAGCGAGGGACCCCATCAACCTAACAGATCGACAGATCACTAGGTTAGATCTGTAAGATGCGTTCAGTAGGTCAATGCTCTCCTCCCCTTCCTCCTGAGTTGATTCACACACGCTTTCAAGATGCTCCTTAGGTAGCAGTAAAGCTAAAAGTAATATCGGCGGAAAAATGAGCGAGAAGATTGTGAGCAAGATGAAGGCCCTGTTGACAGAGCCCTTTAATCTCAATGCTGAGTAGAGGAGGGAAGCGGATAGTACTGATCCGTAGACCCTGCGGGAGTCTAGAGTCAGGACGCCCCTAGATATCTCCACTAGGATCAGTAGTACTGCTAGCAGGATGAGTAGGCTAAAGATAAACTTCCTGAGATCTAACTTCAATCTGAAGGGAAAGAACTTAATCATCCCCCTCATTTAGCTTGGATATGGCAATATCTAAGAGGACTCTTCTTTCAGCTCTAAGGATCAGTTGAGCTTGCTTAAAAGTCGTATCATCGCCGAGCATGAAATCTCTGATTCCTGCTTTCATCAAAGTGCAAATGAGATCAACCGATGGTAGAGCTTCCTGCAAGTCTACCCATACCCACCTGAAGACCTTCTTCAATATCCTAAGTATGTCCCTCAAAACCTCCTCTCCAATCCCTGAAATGACCTCAATTGGAACTAGTATTCCAGAGAAGATGTTTGAAATTCCCGTAGAAAGGATCAAAAACCTCAAATCACATACGTATAGTATCAATCTGACGCTAGAAGTTATGGATAGGATCCTCCTCCCCACTTCCTCAGCACTTGATAGATCCTTGGGCTTTACTACTAGAGAACTACTTCTACACTTCCTTAGGAAGTCCTCAA
>JAVQRZ010000079.1:0-1420 GCA_033582115.1 Candidatus Korarchaeum sp.
CATCTCTCACTATGAATGGTACTTTATTCACACCCGGTAGCTTGAGCATATTGATCACGTTATCTATGCTCCTCTTGAGGACGTCCTCAGGGGTCATATCTACCTTCGTGACCACCACGAAGACAGGTATCCCGAGCACGACGGATATGCCTAGGTGCTCCTTGAAGCTTCCCACGGGGCCTGCGTTAGCTGCGACCACCAAGGCGGTGTAGTCAGGGAGGGAGCCCATCACCCCCTTGAGCGTAGTCCTCAAGTACCTCTCGTGACCCGCTAGATCTATTAGCGTGACGACCTTCGAGGACTTGAGGTATATCTCAGCCTCATCGTATGACCTAAGCTTATCGTTGACAGATTCCCCCGAGTCGTCGAAACCCACTATATGGTAACTGACCGAGGAGGACCTCCTGTACTTCAGTTCGTGCAGGTACCTAGCTACTTGACTCATCGCGAATCCATCACCGTCATCCAAGACGCCTGAGATCAGAACCCCCTTCAGCGTGGACTTCCCGGCATCCACGTTCCCTAGTAGAGCTATGGAAACCTGTATAGGGGGCAGATCCAAGCTCCTCCTTATGAGGAGCTCGTAAACGTAACCTCTAGACGCTCTCTCCTTCCTGACGATGATGAACTTAGCTCCTAACCTCTCCGTTATCTCTTCCATCACCTTCAAGGACTCAGAAGCTTCCTCCTCAGTGAGACCCAAGGGTACACCATCGTCAGTCAGTCCGAGCTCGTAGAAAGCTTCCCCTCCTCCCTCATTAAGCCTGTAGTTGAGCTGGGTCACTAACCTCTCTATCCTCTCCTCCGATCCAGCCTCCAGCTTCAACTTGTACTCAAGGTTCCCATCGTCCCTCTCACGCTCTAGTCTAAATACCGATCACCTCTCGTGTAGCGGTGCTAAGCCCGAGATAAAAATAAATTGAAGCGGCTTGAGGAGCCAGGGGTTATCATGAGACCCAAGGTCCTCATCACTAGGGAGATACCCGAGAGGGGTCTCTCGAAGATAAGGGAGCACTTCGAAGTCGACCTCTGGACGGATGAAGCCCCTCCACCTAAGAGCGTGTTGATCGAGAGGGTTAAGAGTGCTGACGCTCTAGTTTCCCTGTTAACAGACCCTATAGATGCTGAAGTTTACGATAATGCTCCGAAGCTGAGGATAATCTCCCAGTACGCAGTAGGTTACGATAACATAGATGTGAGTGAAGCGACGAAGAGAGGGATCTACGTCACGAACACGCCCGGTGTACTCACTGAGACTACAGCTGACTTCGCTTTCGCCCTCCTGATGGCTGCTGCTAGACGCGTGGTCGAAGCCGATAGGTACGTTAGGGAGAGGAAGTGGAAAGTAGCTTGGCACCCCATGATGATGCTAGGCTACGATGTCCACAGTAGGACGCTGGGCGTAGTTGGGTTGGGGAGG
>JAVQRZ010000080.1:0-4040 GCA_033582115.1 Candidatus Korarchaeum sp.
AGCTTCCTCCATTCTCATCGCTAACTCGACAATATCTCCGCCGCCCAGCAACCTAGAGACGAACCTATTTGGATCGAACTTCTCTAGGTCATCTATACGCTCGCCCGTCCCTATGAAGAGTATAGGAGCCCCTGAAGCTGATACAGCAGACAGCGCACCTCCTCCTTTAGCTGCGCCATCTAGCTTCGTGACTATAACCCCACCGATCGGAACCCTCTCAGTGAAAGCCTTAGCTTGAGGGTAGGCTGCTTGTCCTATCGTTCCATCTACAGTCAGGATAACTAGATCAGGTCTTATCTCCTCGTAGTAAGTCTCCAGTTCGCTCATTAAACCCCCTTCATCTTTATGCCTCCCCGCCGTATCTATTATTACGAAGTTATACTTCTCCCTCCTGAAGGTCTCCACTCCCTCCCTCATTATCTCTACAGGATCCTTGGAGTCCCTCGAGTAGACAGGGATGTCGGGGCCTACTAACTGTTCTAATTGTAGTTTCGACGCAGGCCTTACCACATCAGCTGAGATTATACCCACCTTACCGAACCTCTTAGATAGCCATTTAGCGAGCTTAGCGACCGTAGTCGTCTTACCTGAACCTTCAATACCCACCATCAGTATCACGTTAGTCTTCTTACTTTCAAAAGAGATCTCAACTGGTTTCCTACCCAGTAGGGATGTCAACTCCTCGTAGAGGACCTTTACCGCGAGATCCCTCCTACTGAAGCCCGGCGGAGGATCATCCCTTAAGGTCCTCTCCTTGATCCTCTTGCTTATCTCCAGAACCAGCTTTACATCGACATCAGCTTCTATCAGAGACCTCTGAACATCTCTGATGAACTCATTCACCGCTGCCTCATCTACAACGGATCTCCCCATTATCCTGCTGACAGCACCTCTGAGCGAGTTGCTGAGCCTCTCCAAGACCAATTATCTATACGCCACCCCTCGTCCTCACTATCTTCCTCCTACCCATGGACTCCCAGTACTCGACTTCCAAACCGCTCCGAAGTTTTGAAGCTAATTCCTGATCCTCTGGTATAGGTAGCTCGAAGGTCTCGTATGTTTCTAGATCCATTAGCTGTACTATGTTCCCGTAGACGTTTATCACTTGCGCTGTTCTCTTGCCGACTATCGGTATCTCGACGATAGCATCTGCTGGGAATATCTTAGACCTCCTGGTCCCATCGAATATCCCTCTAGCCTCTACTCTGACCTTAGCTGAACCGTGCTTTCCGGGTCTTGCATTTTCAAGACATCCAGAACCTCGCATGGCTCATCGTCTAGGATAACATAACTTCCCTTCCTTAAATCACCCGCACTACCTCTAGTGACCGACATGTAATCACCTCAATCCGTTGGTCAGATCACCTATAAGATTTCTGGAACCTAGCCCTAGCGCTCCTACCTCCGTACTTCTTCGGTTCGGTCTGCCTAGGATCTTCCTTCAGTATCGTCCTATCGTACTCCTTGAATAGCTCCTTCAAGTGCTCGCTCCTCGTGTAACTGACCAGAGCCCTGCCTATAGCCATCCTCAAGGCATCGGCTTGAGCCATGAAACCGCCTCCCTTGACCCTAGCGTGTATATCCACATCCTTAACGTAGTCCATAGCTAACCAGAGGGGCTCGAGTACCTTCATCCTCACGAGCTCGTTGGGCGCGAAGACCTCGACAGGCAGACCGTTGACGTAAAGCCTCCCTGATCCCTTCCTTATCGTAGCTACTGCTCTTGCAGTCTTCCTCCTAGCTGAGGCTAACGCGTAAATTCCTCCTTTAGCTCTAGGCGACATTCTCAGCACCCCTCCATCCTAACTGCTTCGACAACCAGAGAACCGTCACGTACCCCCTACGCTTCTTAGGCTTCAGGGAGTCAACTGTGTATTTAACGTATTCCCTCTCATCTCCCCTTATTAAAGTATCCTTCTCAACATCAACTAGCTCTTCAGGGACCCCTATGAAGACCCTGAGTCTCCTGAGGGCTTCCCTTCCCTTAGTCTTCTTCATCGGTAACATCCCCCTTATGGTCCTCCAGACGATCCTATCAGGAGTTCTCGGCTGTATTGGAGACATCCTAGGGTTTATCTTGCTCTGTATTGATCTCCTAGTCTGGTACTTCTTCAGAATCGTCTGAGGATTCCCTGTTATCACGGCCTTCTCTGCATTAATTATAGCCACTCTCTTACCGTTCAGTAACTCCTTAGCAGCTAGGGAAGCTATCCTCCCTAGGATCTTGTTCTCAGCATCGATCACCAGATCGAACCTCATGATCATCACCTAAGTTACTATCCTCGTGTAGGAACCCTTAGGATTCAGTTTCGCGTATTCATCGAGTAGTAGAGCCTTTCCTCCAGCTTCCTCTATCTTCCTCTTCGCTTCCCTAGTGAAGCCGGCTGCTGCTACAACTATCGGTTTCCTGATCTCCCCCTCTCCTAAGACCTTCCCCGGAACTAAGACAGCAGTTATACCATCGGCGTACCTCTCTATCTTCCAGAGGTTCACTTCAACCCTCCTCCTAGTTGGTTTCCTGAGTCTCTCAGCTACAGCCTCCCATATGGGCGCCTCATTCACCTTAGAAGCTACTTCCAAGTTCTTTATCATCCTCACCAGCCTAGGGTTCGTCGGACCCGTGGGTTTCAATTTCACCCTCCTCTCGAGGAGCATGTAAGTCGACGCTTTAAATAAGTTTGGATGCTACATGCCTCAAGAAATGTTATATTTTTTCTTAATTAAATTCTAAAAATATATTTTTATAAGATTTTACCGCACAGATCGCTATATTTTTATAAAAAACTTCATATTTCTTCCAAAGATCTACCCATCGTTTCAATACCCATTAAGATCACAGCTAGACCCGCTAGTAGGTGAACGAACGAGAATATCGCAAAGGGGCCAGATATTCCAGTCGTCGAGAATAAATAACCTGTTATAGATGGAGCTAATATCCCTATGAGCCTACCGAAGCTAGCAGATGCTCCTGAGCCGATACCTCTTATCTCAGTAGGGTAGAGCTCCGGGGTGTAAGCGTATAGTCCAGCCCAAGCACCTAGATTGAAGAAGGATATTAGTGAACTGAAGGCGAATATCCAGAGTAGATCTACCTTTAGGCTGAGTAGGGCTGAGAAGATACCCGCAGCCATCAAGTAGATCGATAAGACCCTCTTCCTACCTACTCTATCTAGGAGGAAGGAAGCTGAGTAGTAACCAGGGATCTGGAATAGTGTTACCAAGAGGGTCCACCTTAGGGAAGTGATGTCCCCTAGTCCGAACTGCCTCGAGTATATAGTGGGTAGCCATAGGAATATCCCGTGATACGTGTAGATAAGCCCTCCCCATAGTATGAAGAGCAGTACAGTCCTCCTGACGTACTTCCTTGATACCAAGTCCCTTACCGTGTACCTCTTAACCTCAGTTAACCCCCTGAACTCAGGTAAGTCCTTAACTCCTAGCTTGGCCATGAGCTTCCTTACCTCGTCTGCCCTACCCTTGACGATGAGGAACCTCATGCTCTCAGGGAGGTAAGCTACTGCTAATGGTAGCGTTAAGAGGGGCAATAAGGCTATTGAGAAGGTAGCTCTCCACCCTAGAGATGGAAGTAGGAGGTAAGGGATTAGGAGGGAGATTATCACTCCATATACCCAGCTCGTCTCCACCAATCCTAGGAAGAGGCCTCTCTTCTTCTTAGGAACGTACTCGGAAACGTAAACCCCTGGTTGCGGTAAGGCCCCTCCTAGTCCTATACCCGCTAAGAACCTCAAAGCGTAGAGCGATAGTAGATCCCATGCTAAACCGCAAGCTGCAGTGAAAACAGATTCTAAGACGAGTACTGTAATCAAGACCCTCCTTCTCCCTATGACATCAGCCAACCTACCGAAGAGCAAAGCGCCTATGAACATACCCAAGTACCCGGAGCTCATCAGATAGCCCATCGTCACTACGTCCAAACCCCACTCCCTAGCTATAGGACCAACTAAAGCTGCGATGAGCATAACGTTCATCGCTGTGAAGCAATAGATCAAAGAAGAGGTGAGGAGTATCTTATAGTGGAA
>JAVQRZ010000081.1:0-3932 GCA_033582115.1 Candidatus Korarchaeum sp.
AGCATCTCCACCATGTAGTTAACTGCCATCTTGAGTATGTTATCCATCCTGGAGTAAGCTACTTGAGCTGGCATCTCACCGAACTTCTCTAGTAGTATATCGTTCATATTGACCACTACACTATCGCTAACAACTACAGTCTCCCTTAAGCCAGACTGGACGTTCTTCATCTTGGTCTGTCCTTCATACCTGAACGGTATCGTGACTACAGAGATTATAGCAGGAGCCTTATCTCCGTACTCATCCCTCATCGCTCTCAAGAGAAAAGGTAAGCCGCCGCTCCCCATTCCCCCTCCTAACCCAGCTACCGTGATCAGGAGGTCGCAGACGTCTAGAGTCCTTATTACTTTATCGAGGTCCTCATCGACAGCCCTCTGAGCGAGACTTATATCACCACCGCTTCCCCTCCCCCTTAGAGTGTTCTCACCTACTTGTATTATCTCGTGAGCCTTCACCTGCCTTAGAGCGTTAAGGTCAGAGTCTAAAGCTACTAGTTTCGCTATCTCCATCCCAGCTTTCGCTAAGGAATCGATAGCCTTTATTCCAGCCCCCCCAACACCAAGAACAGTGATCTTAGTTGGGATCTCCTCAAACCTAGTCGGAAGGCCTGCTCTACTACTTGACATAATCACATACCTCCCGGGATCCTCACCCAATGGATACGCAAGCGGATCTCGGAAAGATACTCCTTTTCAATCCCTCCCTTTAGGGGCTCATCGGACTATCTTGCCCCAAGGAGAGATTCACGAAACTTTTTATATATAGTTTATGTAAAGTGATGGGGTAACAAATACTCGATTATATTTCTGAATTCAATGAAGTTGGTTACCTTAATAAAATCTAATGACTTCTGACTATATCGATAAAAGTTCATCTAGCTTGCCTAAATTTCCAGTAAAATTACAATAATTTTGATACTATATCGACTTGCCGACTCCCGCAATAAGCTAGTGAGGTTCATTTGGACCGCGCTCTAATTACCCTCTCTTTGATTTCACTCACTGCCTTTAAGATCGCGAGTAAAATCACTGAGAAGAGGGAGACCGATGCTCCTACTGGCAGATCAAAAGAATAACTCACCCAAAGGCCTGAGAGGGAGGATGCCACTCCTATAATAGCTGAAGCAACTGGCTGGTGTTTATCGCTTCTTAGTAGAGATAGAGAAGCTGCCACAGGGTTGTAAAGGAGTGAGAAGACAAGAAAGCCACCGGTTACCTTCAAGGCTAGAGCTATAGCTAAGCCGCAAATAGTCACCATCAATGTGGTGTGGAGAGTCACCCTCACACCTTCAGCTTCAGCTAACCTCCTGTCGAACATTATCGAACTCAGCTCGAGCCTGAAAGCTGAGACATAACCTGAGAGTACGAGGAGGAGCGAGGACATAGCTATCACCTTCTCAGGGGTAGCGGCTAGTAAGCTCCCCCAGAGGATGCTAGCTACTTCTGAGGTCGCTAGCACCCTAACGTTCGAGAGGTATATCGAGAGGAGAGCTAAGGAGGAGGAAGCCGAGAAGAGGGCCATGCTCAGGAGCTCCCTTCCATAGCTTGCTCTACTTGAGAGGAGCCCTAGGAGCAGGGATGACGCTAGCGAGGAGGAGAGAGCTCCGTAAGTAGGGTCAAACCCAATGACTAGCCCTATCGATGCGCCTGCGAGCGCTACGTGAGCTACGCTGAAGCTTAAAGTAACTACCCTCATCCTATACACGTAGAATCCTATCGTACCTAACGTGAACCCGGTGAGGATAGCTGTCATCACGATTGTAAGTATCATCAGCTCACCAAACTCCCGCACTCCATCCTCAACACTCGATCGAAACCTTGAAGAGCGTTCGGATCGTGGCTGACCACTACTAACGTAGCTTTCTCCCTAGAGACGTAATCCTTAAGGGTTTCAGATAAGAAAGATTTAGCTTCAAGATCCAAACTTGAGAAAGGCTCATCCATGAAGAGAAGCTTGGGTCTTCTCACTAAAGCTCTAGCTATAATGACCCTCTGCTGCTGTCCTCCACTTAGCCTCCCGAAGGGCTCACTCAAGAGATCCCTTATCCCTAAGAGGGTCGAGGTCCTCTTGATGTCCTCCTCTAGCTCCACGCTGATAGCTCTGAAGGGGCTCTTGAGGGGAGCTAGTCCCATGGAGATGACATGTTTGACTGTGTAGCTCTCCTCCTGGGACTTCATGAAGTCCTGGGGAACGTAACTGCAGAGCTTCCTGACTTCAGATATCTTCCTGCTCTTCGTGTTAACTCCCAAGAGGAATGCGTCCCCTCTAACCGGTTTGAGGAGCCCTAAGCAGGTCTCCACTAAAGTAGTCTTCCCAGCTCCGTTAGGTCCTGTTATGAGGGCAGACTCGCCTGAGCTTAAGGAGAGACTGATCCCTCTTATAGCGGGCCTCTCGCTCCCTGAGTAAGAGACCCAGACGTCCTCTAACCTCACGACCTCATCTCGAGAGCTCAAAGGGACCCCCTCCATAAGAGGGAAGTAGCTTAACTATTTCACGCTTTCCTCGAAGATCTCCTCCAGACCAGCTTTCTCAATTTAAGAGCTAGCAGAGAGCACCCCCTTCTTCGAGGATATCCTTTCTATTAGCTCCGGAATTCCTTCTCTCAGCTTGAGCCTCAGTATTAAGCCCTTCCTCTTGTTGAGAAGCAGGGACTCGATACTATCTTGCTCCTCGATCCTAATGCTCATCTTCCCCATAGTGCACCCAGTTGAAGCTTGCACCTCATCTACTGAGCATGTGTAAGGCGTCTTAGCTGGCACCTGATCGTGCAGAAGAGGTCTTGTTCATCCTCCGGTCTCAGCAAATTGAGGGCTCTGAGACAAGCTCTGTAGCTTAAGACGAGCCAAGATCCCTTGTGACCGTGCATTCTAGCAGAATCCTCCAAGTTGATCACAGTCTACTTCCTCCTTAGGATTATAACGGCTTCCACAATAGCTAAGATCGCTAGCATTATAGCTAAAGTTTCGTACAACTGAGCTCGGCTACTCGACTTCCTTACGGATGCCTTCAGCTCAGCGTAGGATAGAGCATCAGCGAGCCTCTCAGCGTTCCACTTCATGACTTGCGTCATGTTCTTGAGCTCAGGAGGCGATTCAGGGAAGTTTGATAGAGCCACCTCGAGAGCATCCACTTGAGAGGCTATCCTGAATCCTACCTCAGTCCCGCTCTGGAGGTTGTCCACAACCAATACTGCTTTGCTCTCGGTAGCGTTCTTAACGATGGACTCGAATAGCTTCGCGGATACTCTCTCAGGAGGCGGGAAGGTAGCTACCACTCTGAAGCCTAAGGACCTCAGGAAGTCAGCTTGGAACATCATGCTGACTACAGGCTTTCCAGAGAAACCCCTTCCCTCTGCTATCCTCCTGAGCCCTTCAGCTGTCTCATCTATAGCCTTAAGGCACCTTTCAAGTTTAGTTGAGGTGTTCAATCCTAAGTATCGGTCTAATACCTTGGAGACATTAACGTAAAGGGACTTGAGCGTATCAGGAGTGTTCCAACCTCCAGATACCTTAACAGCAGGAGCTAAGCTCCCTGAAGCCCTCCCCAGCTCCTCAACCCAAGGCTCTATACCGTGGTAAAGCACTAAGTCAGCTTCAGTTAAGGCGTAAGCATCGCTCGGCCTAACGTCGTAGTGCCCCGGACATACGTTCGGCGGTGTTATGACCTCAACCTCGATGGAGTCGCTAGTTAGGTCCCTTACGATGCTGCACAAGACCGTGGTGGAGCAAACGACCTTAAGCTTACCATCAGCTGATACGGTGAGCGTAGGTAGCAATAAGATCAGCAGGAGTAAAGGTAGGAGTCTCATAAGCGTTCCGTAGAGACATGTAATATAAGTATCACTACTATCACAATCTAGCGTAATACTATATATTAGCGTGACCTTTTTATCTAATTAATACTGGAGAGTCGGTGCTTAGAGGACTCGTTGA
>JAVQRZ010000082.1:0-2701 GCA_033582115.1 Candidatus Korarchaeum sp.
ATGAAACCGATCGACTGGCTGGAGAGAGCGAAGAAGTTTTTAAGATCGGCAGAGAGGAACTTGATAGCAGGAGAATATGAAATAGCATGCTTTGATTCCCATCAAGCTGCCGAACTTGCGTTGAAAGGTCTACATATATTAAAGTACGGATCCAGACCGTATACTCATGATTTAATAGCTCTAGCCGAGCCTTTTGGTTTCGATCATGAGTTCCTGCTCGCATTGACCTCCTTCTACACCCCTTCTAGGTATCCAGAGTCTGCAGTGTCTTTTAATGAGAAGATAGCGATCAAATGTGTTGAGACCGCCAGGGAGGTAATTGTGTTTGTTGAGAGAGAGTTTGAGAAGAGCTGCGGAGAGGTTCGCTGAAAGAGTCACCTCTGCTTACGGGAGAGCTCTCGTGATAATCTTTGGAAGTAGAGCTAGGATGGAAGAGTACGCTACTAGCGATACCGACATCCTAGTGGTTCTGGATAGAGCGACCCCTGAGGACTTAGTTCGCTTAGCTGAGGAAGCTAGGAGGTCCGGGATCCCATCTCCCGAGATACACCTATACACATTCGAGAGGCTGGAGGAAGCTAAGGGGAATGCTGTGATAATGGATGCTATACTTGAGGGCGTTCCGATAATTGACACGGAGAATTTGATGGATCGCTTGAGGAAGAGCATCGAAGACTATGTAAGGGAGCGGAAGTTGGTGAAAACGAGGTGCGGATGGTTTAGGGATAAAGGATGAGCCCTTAAATTGAGAATGAAAAATCCTTTCACTTACTTCAATTCAGCTTTAAATCGTTTAGAACCACTCAAACCCTCTTACCTTGTAGAGAGCTAATTAGACGTTGCTTTCTGTATAAGTAGATCGTGACACTGAGTTGATCGAATGAAGAACTCCCTAGAGGTCAGAGAAATGAATATCGTTTAACTAGAGTGAATAGATCATTAATCCTACGTGACGGAGCTGCGAATACATTCACTGGGCTTAGCTCTCCCTTTTGAGCTAACCAATGAGATCAACAAAATGATAAAATTTTGCTAGGATAGGAGCTTGACCAATTGGTCCACTAACCCTAAACCGAGCACTATCGTGAGCAGACCAGTTATCAAGAGGACGTAGAACTCAGGGTCCCTGAGGGATTCCCTTGAAGTCTCAGGTGGGTTAGCGAAGTACATATACCTTATCACTAGAGCGTAGTAACCCACCGATATACCGCTGTTCACTATACCTATCAGAGCAAGCCAAGGCGCTAAATCTATTATGGAGAGGAAGACGTACATGAACTTACTCCAGAATCCTATTAAGGGTGGCATACCCATTAAACTGAACATTAAGATAGCTATCATAGAGCAGGATAGTTTCATAGTCCTGCCTACACCTTTAAGCCCATCTAAGGTGAGATCAAATCCCTTTCTCGCTAAGTAGCCTAAGCCCACAAATATCCCCACCTTAGCGAGCACATAAGTAGTGACCTGAAGTCCTATAGCTTGCAAAGCCAACTCCTTTGCTGTTGCAGAGTAGAGGGCAGTGAATGCTACGAGAAAGTAACCAGCTTGAGCTATGCTGGAGTATGCCATCATCCTCTGAACGTTTCTCTGAACTAAAGCAGCTAAGTTGCCATAGAACATAGTTAAAATCGATAGAAAAGCTATTGTAACGAGCCAGTAGTCACCTATAGCTTCGATTAAGGGTTGGAGCACCCTTAGGAAAGCCCCTATGCTCACCAGCTTTATCACGCCTGAGACGAAGGAGACGAGCAGCGGATGAGCTCCTCCATAGACATCAGGCAGCCACGCGTGGAAAGGCACTACACCCATCTTGAAACCGAAAGCTGCTATCAGAAGCAGGACGCCTACTAGCAGGATGACCCTTAAGCTCGGTGAGACATAACTCACCGGAGAGAGGGAGCTATCTCTAGTGATTCCGAAGACCAATGCTACTCCGAAGACCAGTAGGGAGGAGGAGATAGCTCCCATCAGAGCGTACTTCACTGAAGCCTCTAGAGAGCTCTCGTCCTTCTTAATACCGACGATAACATATGAAGCGACTGCTACTAGCGCCCAAGCTGCTATCAACACTGAAGCATCGTTCACGTAGAGGATGAAGTAGACCCCGAGGAGAGAGAGCAGGATCAGGGAGTAAAGACTAGGCGAGGTGCTCCAGTCCTTCGCTTGAGGTAGCGACGCTAGGACCACTAAGAAGGATCCTAGAGTAGCTATTAACGAGAGGTAAGTCGATAGAGGATCTATCCTCAGAGCCCCGTTGAATAAAGTAGCTTCTCTCCCGATTAAAGTTGTTACGAGAGCTGTTGCTAAAGCGGTAGCTAGTAGCGTGACGTAAGGACTCAACTTAGTCCTCTTGACGTAATCTATCAACGGTAGCAGAAGTCCAGGAGACCCTAAAGTTAATATTAAGGCTAAGATTATCTCCTTCATTTCTCATCCCACCCAGAGGACTACTAAGAGCACTATCAAGAGCCCTAAGATGAAAATAAGCAGATACTGATTTACTAAACCCGTCTGAAGCCTCCTGACAAATGAGCCAATTGAGAGGAAGCCCTTAACGACCCTCTCGTGGTAGGTCTCGTCAACGACCTCGGTCTCGAAGTACCTGAAGCCTAGCTTACTCAGAGCATCTACCAGCCAGGGTATGAAGCGATGGTAGAGGCTATCTATCACCGCTGAATCGAAGTACTTGAATATGCTC
>JAVQRZ010000083.1:0-8334 GCA_033582115.1 Candidatus Korarchaeum sp.
GACCTTTCTACTTGGAGTACTCTAACGCTCCTGACGACCTAGTGCTCAACGGGTTCATGCTCTCACTCAAGGGCTTAGCTATATACGATAGTCTCATCGGGGATGAGACCAGCGATAGAGTGCTCAAGGAGGGAGTTGAGACATTAAGGAAGATACTCCCCTACTACGAGAAGGGCAACTGGTCACTATACTCTCCGAAGCACGGCGAAGCTACTGAAGTATACCACAGGCTCCACATAAGGCTCCTCTACTTCTTGGGGAAGTGGTTAAGCGATAGGGAGTTCCTAAGTTACGCTGAGCGTTGGGACTCCTACCTACCTCCGCTCTCCAAGTCAGAGTTACCGAGGGCTGAGCAAGAGTACGAATTCTGGAGGACGCTCGTAAACTCACTGAGAGGCTCAGGAGAGTGAGCTCACTCCCTGATGACGCCTTTCCTCAAGCTACTGGGATCTGCCGTAGCGTAGTGGTCCTCTCCCATGTAGAGCGTGGGTTTAACTTTGCTCAAGTCTACTATATTATCCCTGAGCTCGCCCTTAAGGAGTACGGACTTCACCTCCCCTACGAACCAGTCATGATCGCCTGCTTCAATTACCTTCACTAGGTAGCACTCGAAGGAAGCGTAAGCTTCTTCAATCACGTAAGTTCCGAAGTCCCCTCTTACAGGAGTTAGCTTAGCTCTCCTCAACTTCTCCTCCCCCACTTCCCTGAAGGAAACCCTTCCGCAGGTGTGGAGGGACTCAACTAACTCGAAGGGGAGGAAGTTGATCCCAAAACGCTCGCTCCTCTTTATGAACTCGTAAGTAGCCCTCTTAGGGCTTATCGCTACTCCGTAGAGAGGAGGCTTGACGCTGAGAGGGGAGTGCCAAGCAACTGCCATAGCGTTAGCCCTCCCCTCAGGGTCCTCGCTTGTGACCAGAATAGCGTTCCTAGGGTAGGAGAGGTTATGAAAGAAGCTCAAGGGGAGACCCCTCATCATTCCCACCTCGACCCGTACTTGTTCAGGTGAACTAATTCCCTTAGATCCTTCCTCTTAGGTGGGGAAGGGCTCTCAGCAGGGTAGCCTAAAGCTAGCACAGCTACTGGCACTCTATCAGCAGGAGCCCCTATTATGCTGTTGACACTCTCTGTATCCCTTAAGCTCTGTATCCAAACGCTACCTATCCCTAAAGCGTGAGCTGCTAGCATCAGGTAGAGGGTAGCGTTAGCGCAATCCACTAAGTAAGAAGTAGGGGAGGCCTTTGGGTCGCAGAGTACTACTATAGCTAGAGGAGCGTCTAAGAGAGGATAAGCATACTTGTGAACCCTTCCTAACTCCTCTATGAGCCTCTTGTCCTTGACGACTACGAACTCCCAGGGCTGAGAGTTCCTAGCGCTAGGAGCGTACCTAGCTGCATCTAACATCCTCCTAATGTCCTCATCGCTCACCTCTCTACCTTCGAACTTCCTCACGCTCCTCCTGGTCAAGAGGAGGTTCAAGCACGACTCCATGATACCACCTAGCTACGGAACTTTACTCACTCAAAAACTAGAACCTAGGGCCCACCAAGTCGCAGAGGTCTCCTATCCTAACGAGGAGGTTTATCAGAGGGACGATGAGCTTACCACTGAGCTCGCTCGTTATATCGCTCACACTCCTCTCCACAGCTTCCCTTATCTCTAACGCAGTTCTGAAGTCCCTCAGCTCGAAGGACCTGAAGGCTGAGGAGAAGAGATCGTAAGCTCTCTCGAGGATGTCAGCGAAGGTATCGAGGTGCTCGCATCGGGTTAGCTCCGCTAAACTATCAGCTATGAGTTCGAGTATCATAGCTGCTATCCTCATATCTAAGAGTTCTATTGGCTCCAAGCCTAGCTTCCCCATGATCTCAGGGTTCCTCATCGCTTTCCTAACCTGCCTGACGAGAGCGAAGTATAGCCTGTCGACGTCATCATCACGCTCAGCTACTAGCGATAGCGTCTCCTCATCCCCCTCGAGGGAAGCCCTCCTGAGGTCGGAGAGCATGCCTGATATGATTCCCTTCATCCTGGAGAGCAGATCGATCGGGTTAGCTGATGAGTAGTCGATCAAGCACCTCGCTAGGACCCTCCCCGACTCCTCCTCAATTACTTCCATCCCTAAGAGCTTGGAGAGAGTGCTCCTCAGGGTATCGATGTCCTCCCTCACCATCCTCTCTCTAATCACTTCTACCTCATCGTAGCCATCTAAGTAAGCTGCAACTATCTCCCAAGCGCCATCCTTAACTCTCTTACCCTTCAGATCGATCCTAGCTCGGGAGCTCCTCTCATCACTGTAGAGGGAGACTATCAGCTCCCCTGAGGGACCTTCAAGCAGCCTGACCTTCGTCTTTGAGGATACGCCACGTTCCCTCACCCAATCCTTAGGTAGGGTGATAGCGTAAGAGCTCCCTCCTATCACGAGTAGCGACCTGGAGCCTAGGTCTCTCATAATTACCTTATGTATCAGTTTATATAATATTATAATCTTTTTCGTCTTTTTATATATGTTTTTAAGTTAAGAGCTTAGTTACGCAGGATGGTTATGAGTTTAGGTCGGAGGGTCTCAGCTACCGGTTCGTGCGCTGCTCTCTACGCTATAGGAGCTTTCGCTACTTCCTACCTCGTATCACCGTTCGGTAGGGGCCAGTTCAGACCTACTGTAGTTATCCCAGCTCTATTCTCGATAATCTACGGGCCTGAGGTAGGAGGAGTAGGGGCTGCTATAGGTACACTCATAGCTGACTCCGCGAAACACGGGAGCATCTACCTCCCCAGCCTGCTCTCTGCCGTACCTGGAAACTTAATAGGTTTCTATGCCCTAGGGAGGATGCTGAGGAAGGATTTCAGCTGGAGGATGTTCTCCCTGGTATCTCAGATCTCCTTAGCTCTAGGGTGTTTCACAGTAGCTTACCTCTACTCCCTAGCGGTAAGCTTCCTGGGGATGCTCCCTCCTAACCTCGCTAGCTATGACCTCTTCCTGCTGGGGACCTCGCTCGCCCTCTGGTTCTTCATAACCGAGTACCCCTTCGTGATCCTCCTAGTTCCCCCTGTACTGAGAGCGGTGAGGGCGAAGCTCCCTGAGGTAGCTAAGGTAGAGGGTAAGCCCTCTTGGCTCATCTCACTAACGCTCCCAGGTAGCGTATTTCTAGCGATCTCCCTCCTGCTAACTCTCACACCCGCTTCAGCTGAGGTGATGAGGGG
The DNA here is from genome assembly GCA_033582115.1 of Candidatus Korarchaeum sp. Taxonomy (GTDB): domain Archaea; phylum Korarchaeota; class Korarchaeia; order Korarchaeales; family Korarchaeaceae; genus Korarchaeum. Next base: position 3,196 of record JAVQRZ010000083.1, read on the forward strand.
TCTCCTGGTGAAACTCAACCCCTCCTATGCGGTTAGCACGTTATACTTGATCCAGCTCCTCTTCGCTGGCTCAGGAGTAGCTATGGCCCTATCTGGGCTCTTACTTCAACTGAGGGGCTCCCAAGGGCTCAAACCTTAAATCCTCTCGGTGAGCTAACATCAGGATGGATGTAAACAAGGTAACACTCAGTTCGCTCTCAGCGTCCCTAGTGCTCTCCGCGATGAAGCTATACGCTGGACTTGTGACAGGTAGCCTCAGCGTGCTGGCTGAGTTCCTCCACTCCGCTTTGGATAGCTTAACGACGCTGATAACCTTCCTGACCGTGAGGTTCTCGATGAAGCCCCCTGATGCTACCCACCCCTACGGTCACAGGAAGGTAGATAGCATCGGGGGTCTCGTTGGCGCTTTACTCCTCGTGCTGACGATGATCTGGGTAATAGATGAAGCTCTTAGAAGGATAGTAAGCCCTCCTGAGATAATAGTAGGAATTTTACCGATCGGAGTGATGATTTTCTCAATAATTATAGACTTCGAGAGGTCAAGAGCCCTGAAGAGAGCTGCTGAGCTGACGGGTAGCAGGGCTTTAGAGTCAGACGCTCTCCACTTCTCCAGCGATATGTTGACATCGCTTGCTGTGATATCAGGCTTACTGTTCGTCAGTATGGGGGTGAGGGTTCTCGATCCTCTGATGGCGATCCTGATATCCGCTCTCTTCCTCAGGTCAGCTCTTAAGATATCTAAGGAAGCTATCTACGATCTGACCGATAGGATAGACCCTAAGGTCATCGAAGAGGTGAGGAAGGCTTGCCTCCTGATGCCAGAGGTACTGGAGGTTGAGAGAGTGAGGGCTAGATCAGTGGGAAGCTTCCTCTTCGCTGACGCCAAGGTAAAGGTGAAATGGGGCTCAGCTGAGAACCTGAGGGAGAGAGTAGCTGAAGTGCTCAGGGAGAAGCTCGGTATGGACGTTGACCTCGTGATCGAGAGGGTGGAGGGCGAGTCTTTAGAAGAACGCATCGCTAGGCTATCGAAGGAAGTGGAGGGCGTTCTCGACGTGCACAACCTGAGCATCTCAGATCTGGACGGAGGGAAGAGAGTATCGTTGCACGCTGTCGTTAAGCCAGATACAGAGGTCTGGAGAGCCCATCAGATATCTGATGAGCTTGAGAGGAGGATAAAGGAGATACCAGGGGTTACTGAAGCTGTAGCTCACGTGGACCCTGCTGACATACCTGCGTTGAGATTCAGCAGGGAGGAGATGAAGGAGCTCCTTATGGAACGAGTTGAAAGCATGCTTAAAGGCACTGAGAACAAGCTTGAATCCTTAGATGTGGCTGGTCCCCCTTGGAGCATCACACTCAGGGTTTTAGTCCCTAGGAACGCTGAACTTGGGGTCGTGCATGAATTCACGCATAAGCTAGAGTTAGCGATCAGGGAGGTAGTGCCTAGTGCTAACGTGACGGTCCACTTCTCAACGGACTGAGGTGCTAACTTGAAGCTTAAGCTTATCATATTGCTCCTTCTCATCCTCCCAGCTCATTTGTGCTCAGCTCAGTCTAACTTGTCGCTGAGCGTAGATCCGAGTGAGTTAGTCGCGAGTCCGGGGGACAGGGTTAGGGTCAGGATATTGATGAAGAACGAAGGCAGTAGCGAGGTTAACCTGACCGGTTTCGAGCTCAAGGTGGTGCAGCACTTCCCCCTCCTCCCATCCGGAGTTCAGGTAGGAGTTTATGAGATGCCCCTCGAGGAGCCCGTGAGACTGAAGCCTGGTGAGGAGAGGGAGATAAGCAGAGTGTTCGAGGTACCGAGCGTAGCTTACTCAGGGGAGTTCTCGGTATTCCTGAAAGCTAGGAGCACAGCTGGTGAGAGCGTAGCTGAGGTCAAGGTGTCCCTCGGGTTGACGTTGAGCTCAGCCTTACCTACAGCTTTAGCTATCTCACTTGAAGCAGGAGTCATATACGGGATCTACAGGGCTCTGAGGAGGAGGTTGAAGCCAGAGCATCCTGCGAGGAGGAGGTTAAGAAGGCTCAGGACGGTGAGGGGATGGAGGGAGTACGATAAGGAGGTAGTAGAGCTGATGAACGAGAGGAAGTCTTGGGGGATTTACGAGAACGGTGAGAGGTACGAAAGGCACGTTAGAGCTATTAAAAAGGCTGATGAACTTATATCAGCTGTTATCAGCGACCTGAGGGAGGAGGAGAAGAGGATCGAGAGGGAGATAGCTATCATGAGTGAGGAGTTGAGCGAACTGAGGGGAAAGTTGAGTGAGAGAAGCTTGAGTTATGTGGAGAAGTTGGTCACTGAGAGGGGGAAGCTGCTCGAAGAGGTCAGGTCATTAGTGAGGGAGCTAGAGCGCTCGGTGAGCGCTCAAGTATCCTTATAACTCAAGCCCGCTACTACTAGTGACCCTATATGCGTATAAAGTTCCTCGCACTAGTGCTGTTCGCTCTCCTAACAGTAGGACCGCTCTCCTCAGTAGCTATAGATTCCTACTCAGCTTCCTACCTGATAGATCTCTATGAGAGATCGAGAAGCGACCTCTTGAGCGTATTCGGGAGTTTAGGGGGCTCTGAGGTGAGTTCAACTGATAATACAACAAATAGTACGACAAATAATACGACAGAGGAGGAAGTAGTGGGAGGGAACAATGTTACAACTACTACGACTGTGAGCTCTAAGTGCTCTTACGCTCAGGAGGAGATAGCTAACATAGTGGAAGTTGCGGATAGCTACATAGAGCAGGCAAAGAGTTTGCTATCATCAGGGAGCTATAAGGAAGCCGCTAAGCTCGCTCTCAAAGCTCTCAATACTCTTGGGAGGGCTTGGATATTAGTAGGACAGTGCTTCAGCTCGAGAGTCGTTGAGGTTAATGCTAACGTCACCGCTAATATTACTAACAACACTGCTACCGCAAACGCTACTGTCAATAATACTATTAACGCTACTGTGAACGCTTCCAGAGTTGCTCCAGGTCTGCTGGTAGCTGTACTGAGGCATGAGATAAGGCTAGCGAGACTTAACGCTGTCATAACTAAAGCTGAGAACCTCAGCTTGAATGTAAGCGTAGCTAAGAACCTCTCAGCTCAAGTAGCTCAGCTCCTAGAGGAAGCGAGAGCTCAAGCTCTAGCGGGGAACGTTGATGCTGCAGCTCAATTGATCGCTAAAGCGAACAACTTAATGGCTCAGATAGTCAGGTCACTGAAGACGAGCTCCTCTAAAGCCATCAAGGTGGGGAAACTAGAGGAGGTCAAAGTGCGCATGAAGAACGAGACAGCGAAGCTAGAGTTGATACCTCCGGGGTTGGAGAAGAGGGAAGCTTGGAAGGGAGATAAGGGCAAGCCTGAAGCCCATCCGGGGAAAGGGAAGAAAGGAGATAAGAGCAAACCCGAGCCCCCTGGGAAGGGTAAGAAGAACTGACCTCACACCACTTATTTTTATTCCTCCTTAAGATGAAGGTGCGATGATGAGGTTATTGCTCGCACTACTAATGCTCCTCACCGTCCCACTGGTAGAAGTGAGTTCAGCCCCTCTCGTTGAGGCATCGGTAGTGATATTCCCCGACGGTTGGGCTGAGGTGAGCTTGCTCGTCTCAGGTATCGAGACAACGAGGTACGAGCTCAGGATTCAGGGCGAGCCCTATAACTTGATCGTGAGCAGTAATGGGCTCCTCCTCAACTACACAATGAAGGGGAGCTCGCTCTACATCGATACCTTGAGCTTAGGGGAGGTCGAGGTCAATTACCAAACCCCCTCCCTGACGTCGAAGCATGGTATCATCTGGAACGCATCGCTATCTCTCCCCTCCCAATCGACTCACGTCTTGATACCTTCTGACGCGACTATAATAGGTATATCAACGATCCCCGAGGAGATAAGGTCAGAAGGAGACTGGATGAGGCTTAAGTTTCAAACGGGAAACCTATGGCTCTCCTACAAGTTCGAGAGCGTGGTCCTACAGCCGAGACCAACTCCAGCGACTTCGACGAGGGAGGTAAGTGAAGAGACTAACTCAACACCTACTGAGCGTGGAGAAGCGAAGGATTCAGGGAATCAAAGCGTTAAAGCTCAGGAGAGTTCTGAAAGCACACCCTTCCTCACCTACTTAATTCCAATCATCTTCATAGCTCCAGCTCTGCTCCTGCTCAGCAGAAAGGTTAGCTCCAAGGGGGTAGTGAGGGACGATGACGTTGAAGGATCGATAATCAAGGAACTGAGGGCGAGAGGAGGTGAGGTTACTCAAGCTGAGCTCACTAAGGCTTTGAATCTCCCTAGGGCTACCGTCTGGAGGAAGTTGAGGAAGCTCGAGAGCGAGGGCATCATAGCTTTGGAGAGGAGAGGTAACGCGACTCTAGTGAGGCTCAGGAGATGAGCGAGCTTAGGAAAGCGAGGCTTCAGGAGAGGGAAGGGAGCAAGGTTAGGTGCTTAGTTTGCGAGAGGAGGTGCCTCCTTGAGGAGGGGAGGAGAGGATCCTGTGGGAACTACGCTAACACAGGAGGTAAACTCTACCATTTGGGCTACGGTAAGCTCAGTCACTTGGAGAGCAGGCCGATAGAGATAAAGCCTCTCTTCCACTACTGGCCCGGGAGCACTGCCCTGACTTACTCTAGCTATGGGTGCAACTTCTACTGCCCTTGGTGCCAGAACCACGAGATAAGCTTCTCATGGCCTCTCGAGGGATCTAGAGCGATCAAACCATCGGAGTTAGTGAGCTTAGCGTCGATCAAAGGGGATCACGGGATATCCGCGAGCTTAAATGAACCTGCAGTTAACTTCGACTTCGTAGTGGATGCTTCGGAGCTAGCTGTGGGGAGAGGGCTTTACTCCATGATAGTGACGAACTGTTACTTCACTCTAGAAGCCCTGAGGGAGCTTCTAAGGGTTGGGGTCGACGGTTGGAGTATAGACATAAAGGGGTGTCCGGAGGTAGCTGAGAGGAAGGTGCTACCTCACATAAACCATGAGATCGTCTTCAGGAACGCTAGAGAGGTGCTGAGGGCAGGAGGCCATGTCGAGATGGTCTACCTAGTGGTCACCGGAGCTAACGACACTGAGAGCTGCTTTGAATGGGTCTTGGATAAGCACATCAGTCACCTGGACCCTGAGGTACCGCTGCACATCAACCGCTACTTCCCTGCGAACAA
>JAVQRZ010000084.1:0-2129 GCA_033582115.1 Candidatus Korarchaeum sp.
CTCGACTTTAACTATATCCTTCTTACCTAACTTACCGCTGGGGACGTTCATGACCAGAGCTACTACGCCCTCCCTCTCGCCGGTTATACCGAGTAATTTGAGCACTCTAAGGGACCTACCGGCGTGTATGTGATCTATCACAGTGCCGTTAGCTATCCTCCTGACTACGAGCTCTTCCTTCAAGGTACCACCTCCGATAGTAGAGCCATCCTCAAGGGGACGCCGTTAGCTGCTTGCTTGAAGTAGTAAGCGTAGGGCGTCGAGTCTACATCAAGGGATATCTCATCAACCCTAGGGAGCGGGTGGAGGATCATTAACGTCTTCTTCACGTCTTTGAGCATAGAAGAATCTATTCTGTAGCTTCCCTTAACTCTCTCGTACTCAGCAGGGTCAGGGAACCTCTCCTTCTGCACTCTAGTGACGTAAAGTACGTCAAGCTCTGAGATCACTTCTTTGAGGTCAACGAACTCCCAAGAAACCTTCAAGGAGTCCAGTAGCTCCTGCTTCGGCTTGAGGCCTTCAGGGGATATCAAGTAGACCTTCTTAGGGGAGTAAAGATTTAGGGCTTTCAGAAAGCTAGCAGCAGCTCTTCCGTACCTCAAATCCCCAAGGACCCCGTAAATCAAGTCATCTATACCCCCTCTCTCCTTCCAGATCGTGTAAAGGTCTATCATAGCTTGAGTGGGGTGGTTCTTAGTACCGTCCCCTGCGTTTATAACTGGAGCCTCAGCTAGCTCAGCAGCTAGCTTAGCAGCTCCTTCTATGCTGTGCCTAATCACTATACCGTTAGAGTAAGCATCCAGCATCCTTACCGTATCAGAGAAGCTCTCTCCCTTGGCTAAAGAGGTGGCTTGCGTTGCTTCGAACCCTATGCAATTACCACCTAACCTGAGTGTAGCTGTCTCAAAACTGAACCTAGTCCTAGTGCTTGGCTCGAAGAAAGCCATAGCTATCACCCTCCCCTTGAGCTCGTCCCCTTGGAACTTCGAGGATGCTACCCTGAATAACCTCTCAAGCTCGCTCCTCTTGAAGTCGGATATAGAGAGTACATCCCTTCCCCTCAAGCTCATAATCCGACCTCCCTCAAGTACCTCAAAGCGTGCTGCCTCTCCTCATCCGAGAGGGAGTCTATCAGCACGCTAACTACATCGGGGAGGGTCGCTAGGCTCTTCAGCTCAATTTTCTCCGCCTTGAGGTTCTCAGCAGCGCCCTGCATCCTGTCGACCACTACCCAAGCCTCCCTCACATCAGAGCCGTAGCTCCTAACGGTCTTAGCTGCGTGTATTATCGAGCCTCCTGTCGTAGCCACGTCGTCTATAACCACGTAGCCCCTCCTGTCCACAAAGCCCTCCAAGAGGCTCTCAGTACCGTGCTCCTTCCTCTCCTTCCTGACGTATATGAGGGGTTTCCTCAGCTTCATAGCGATAGCTGTAGCTAAGGGAAGTCCTCCGACAGCGACACCGCACACCCCCAAGTCATCATTACCGATCCTCCTAGCTATCTCCTCTGCGATCGAGAGGAACTCACCGGGAAAGGAAGGCAAGGGCCTGAGGTCCACGTATATACTACTCCTCCTCCCTGACGTTAAGGTGAATTCACCGAACCTCAGCATCCCTTTAGACAGAAGTAGAATTCCCAGCTCATAGGCGTCCATAGAAAACACCCCTCTGAGCTTCAACTACCCTCATCGCTTCTGTAGAAGGTCTCTCGCTCTTAACTATGCTCCTACCTACTATCTCGAAGTCAGCGCCTGCTGCTATAGCGGAACCAGGTCCCGCTCCTTGAGCTCCCACTCCCGGGGAGAATATCTTAGCGTTAGGAAGCCTCTTCCTAGCCTCCCTTATCATCTCAGGTCTAGTAGCCCCTACTACGATGCTCTCAATTCTTAAGAGCTCCGCTTCCTCTAGCAGCTTGATGAAGTTCTCTCTGAAGAACTTAGCCTCAGGGTGACTCATAGCAGCGACACCTATGAGGTCCATCTCAGTCTCGTACTTCCTCTGGCCGGTGAAGAGGTGCACTATCGATGCATCGAACCCCATGTCCTCTAGGTGGCCGAGGACGTGCTGGACCACCTCTGGGATATCAGCTAGTTTGAAGTCAGCTATCCAGTAGTAATCGGGGAACTCTCT
>JAVQRZ010000085.1:0-2089 GCA_033582115.1 Candidatus Korarchaeum sp.
ACCCCTGTATTCTTTGATCCAGTCCAGCTCACCCTGAGGCCTCGTGAGCTCGTAGAACTCTTCCTCTCTCAAACCTAGGAGAAGACTACTTATCTTTTCGAGGCACGGTCCCCAATGGTAGGAACAGTCAGGACCAAAGGAAACCACCTTGGGGATGCGAAAGTCCGACACCTCCTAGAAAAGCCTCATCTAATCTAACCACTAGGAGGTCCTCCATAGTAACACCGTGACATTGCGTAGTCCCTATACTTAAGAGTTTCGCTCAGTGCGATTAGAGGATAACTTTTTTATAGTTCATTTATGAACTAGCTGAGGTGAACATGCCCCTGAACTGACTATCGGTTCAAAGAGGGACTTTGAGGAGATTCAAGTACCCTAGGATGATCCTTTTCATCTTAAGTTATATCATAGCTATAATAGCGGTTCCCTACCTCAGGTTACCCTCACTGGTAGTGAGGTTAGGCTATCTAGGGGTGTTCATGCTGGGCTTTCTGTACGTGTACACCTCAACCACTGGTATCGCTACCTTAACGCTGCTAGCCATCGCTAGAGAACAGAAATTGTCCTTAGAGGGAGCGATCGCTGGATTAGGTGCTTTTCTAGGGGATCTAATCCTCTCCTACCTCATGAAGGAGGGACTCAATGGTGAGATATCTAGGCTCACGAATGAGAGGATTGCGCAGGTGATTGAGAGCAGATTACCTGCACCAATTAAGGGCAGAAAAGTTACCATATCCCTGGCTTGCTTTCTCATAGCATCCCCTCTCCCCACGGAGGTAGGAGCAGCGTTATTAGGATCAATAAGGGAAGTTCCAATGAGGGAAATGGTTCTGATCATGGGTTTACTGCATAGCGTGGGTATATTCTTGATCCTGATTTTGGGAGCTCTCTAGACTCAAGTCGAGACGCCTACTCTATCTGAGATGCGACCTGTAAGTGTAGTAGTACCATAGGGAGTTATATTGAGTTTGACTCTCCAATGAGCACGGTCTTCTGAAGTTCAGGTGAGAAATAGCCTCTTCAGGAGTCATCCCCTTGTAGATGAGGTAACTAGCGAGTACAGTCCCCGTCCTACCGCAACCAGCGAAACAGTGGACTAGGACCTTCCTTCCAGCGTCAACTCTCCCAACGATCAAACTCACTATCCTGTGGAGCACCTCAATAGGAGGAGCTTCGAATTCATCAACCGGGAACGAGAAGTGTTCTATTCCGAGCTCTTCAAGTCTTCCCTTTACATCAGGACTCAGCTCAACCAGGGAGATCACCGCAGTTATACCGTTAGCTGCTAACCAATCGATTTCCTCAATGGAGCTTAGAAGAGCAGAGCCAGCGACGAACTGGTCTATGAAGGAAAAGTTCCTAGGCTTCCTCATGCGAACACCTCTCAGCTGATGCAAGTAAGGGGCAAGTACCTCTCAGATACCCCCCTGACCCTCTTGAGCTCCCTCCTCAAGTTGATTACCTCGGTGGAGTCAGCTTCCACAAAGCTGACATCGATGCAGCGACCCTCTGAGTGGTGGTGGCTTCTGGAAACTATGCAGCTACCGTACTTCTCCAGCACTCTAGAAGCTCCCTCAGGTACTCTGGAGATCACTATCAGCACCCCCCTGCACCTGTGGGGCTTAAAAAGATGGGACCTCTCCTCTATCACGTCCCTTATCAGCTCCTCAATTAACGAGGACCTACTGACCATGAGCTCCCTTGAGATAATATCTAACATCTCAAGTAGCTCTTCTGGAATTGATATCCCGAACCTTCTCTTCATTTACCTCCCCTCCCTATCAAGGAGACCAAGAAGAGAGACAGCAGGACCAAGCCGACGCAACCTGAGGGCGCTAGGCCTGTGAGAAGCCCGAGCATCAAACCACCTAGACCTCCTAGGAGGGATATCGTAAAAGCTTGGATGAAGAAGCCCCTCAAGCTCTTAGCTAGGGAGGCTGCTGTTATCCCAGGGAGGAGTATCATCACATGCTCCAAGACAAATCCAGTGACTTTAAGTAGACCTATAGTAGCAATAGCTAAAGATAAAGCTGCGATCACATCATAAAAACCGATTTTCACTCCTGAAATCCTAGCAAAGTCCCTATCA
>JAVQRZ010000086.1:0-2343 GCA_033582115.1 Candidatus Korarchaeum sp.
CGTCCCGTTTCTATCCCTCTGGATAGAGGATTGCGTTGAGAACGCTAAGGACTACAACGCTGGAGGCACTAGGTACAACACTCAGTACATCCAAGTAGTTGGGTTGGGTACCTTAACTGACAGCTTAGCAGCGGTAAAGTACCACGTGTTCGAGAAGGGAACTTTATCTATGGAAGAACTCCTAGAAGCTCTCAACAAGGACTTCGAGGGTTATGAGTTCTTGAGGGAGGTGCTCAAGAACCCGGAGAGGACCCCGAAGTACGGTAACGATGGTGATTACGCTGACTCCATAGCTAGAATGGTAGTGGACAGTGTGGTTGAGATCGTGAGGAGTTACCCCAGGACGCCGGTCAGGAGAGCTAGGAGGGAAGTTTACTTCCTCCCAACTACAGTCCACGTGTACTTCGGGAAGGTAACGGGAGCTACTCCGGATGGTAGGAAATCAGGTTTCCCGGTATCCGAAGGGGTCTCACCCGTTCAAGGGATGGACAGGAAGGGCATAGCAGCTGTCTTCAGGAGCGTCGCTAAGTGCGACTGGGACAAGACAGGGGGAGCCCTCCTGAACCAGAAGCTGACTCCAGACATATTCGATAACGAGGAGAACCTGAAGAAGTTAGCTCAACTGATAAGAGCTTTCTTCAGGATGGGAGGTCATCACGTTCAGTTCAATGTGGTGAGCGCTGAGCTCCTCAGGGAAGCTCAGAGAAGGCCGCAGGACTTTCAAGACCTGATGGTCAGAGTGGCTGGCTACAGCGACTACTTCGTGAACCTCCCGAAGGGGCTCCAGGACGAGATAATAGAGAGGACAGAGCAAAAATCCCTCTGAATTTTTTAGGAAGTGATCCCTTGAGCTCAGGCATCATATTTGACATACAGAGGTTCGCGATACACGACGGCCCTGGAATAAGGACGAATATCTTCATGAAGGGCTGCCCCTTGCGGTGCTGGTGGTGCCAGAACCCGGAAGGTATAAGTCCTGAGCCTCAGTTGATGTACTTCGAGTTCAAGTGCATCCACTGTCACCTCTGCCAGGATATATGCCCTAGAGGGGCGATAGAGATCGCTGAAGGGGATACGCACCTTATCAATAGGAGTTTATGTGATGGCCGCGGGGTCTGCGCTGATAACTGCCCCTCTGGAGCTCTTAAGCTCGTTGGGAGGGTTTACACGGTTGGGCAACTCATCGAGGAGATAAAGAAGGACGTACCTTACTACGACTCCTCAGGAGGGGGTGTCACGTTCACCGGCGGCGAGCCTCTCTTCCAGCCGCGATTCCTAGCCGAAGCCCTGTCTGCTTGCAAGGAGCTGGGTATACACACAGCTGTGGAAACAGCAGGGTTCGTCGCTAGGGAGATCATGAGGCCCTTGATAGATAAGATAGACCTCTTCCTTCACGATATCAAGTTGTTGGATGAGGAGGAGAGCAAGTACTACACCGGAGTCCCTAGCGGGCCTATCGTGAATAACCTCAGGTTATTAGTTAAGAGCGGGAGGAGGAAGGATATTATAGCAAGGTTTCCAGTGATCCCAACTATAACAGATACAGATAAGAACCTGAAGATGATCAAAGACCTCCTACTAGATCTCGGGATAGAGGAGATACACCTCTTACCCTATCACGACGTCAAGGAGAAGTACGATAGGCTAGGGATCCCCTACAGGATGGAAGTCAGGAAGGGCCCCCCGAGGGAGAGACTTGATCAGATAAGAAAGTTCTTTGAGGAAGCAGGGCTTAGGGTGGTCCTTTACGGGTAATCGTTCCTAGTTACTCTTCTCCTCTATACGATTCTCTCAACCTCTCGTGGATAGGTGGATCAACCGAACTGCTCCGAGAGACTTCACGGTGAGGAGCAAGCCCAAATGGTGGTGATCCACGATAGGAGAGTAGGGAAGATCGAACCCGTCAGGAGGATGAGCGAGGATCTCGAAAGGTTCAATATAGAGCTAAAAGGTACTATCGTGATGCCGAAGAGGATCGCTGAAAAGCTAGGAATAAGGGAGGGGGATAAACTTAAGGTAACCCTACTTGAGGGTAAGATACTGATTGAGCCTGAACGCGATGCAATATGGCTAGCCCTTCACGGGAGGAAGTTCGCTGGGTTGTCATTAGAGGAGTTGGAGAGCGAGAGCTTTGAGAGGCAGAGAGAGTACATTGAAGGTACTAATTGACACGACTTTCTACTTCCCACGATCGGGGTGGGTGTCAAGGAGAGAGGTTTACGATTCTATCAACTACTTTCGGGATTTAGAGGTGTACTATACAGAGGTCAGCCTATTAGAAGCTATCTGGAAAGCCATTAAAGTGATGCCACCTGAGGGATTGTACGCGATTAAGGAAGGTAT
>JAVQRZ010000087.1:0-3230 GCA_033582115.1 Candidatus Korarchaeum sp.
ACTTCAACTTAAGGTTCTTCCAAAGGCTCCTCCCCTTGAGTGACAGGTAAATCGAGAGAAAGCAATTGATTAAGGAAAGTACTGTGATTACCTCCAGCGTAGGGACTTTCATCATTGTATTGAGGAACATTAAGAGGGCTGAAGTAATCCCTCCGATCGAGAAGGATAAGCCAAGAGATTCCCAAGGGTCCTCAGATATGAAGGGAGCTAGAGGGATGAACATGAGGATCAGGAGGGTCATGCAAGCGAGCGAGCTGTAAGGGAGCGGAGAGGTCAGCGAGAGGGCAAGTAGGAGGAGCGGTAGTGAAGCTAGCGTGAGCTCAACCCTCATCGGCCTTATGGGGATCTCGAACTCCAAGCCCAGTAGGAGGAGGGCTAGGAGGGGGATCGCTAGCAGAGGTACCTCGTAGGGACCTAGGTCTAAGAGGGAGCTGAGAGCTACTAGGAGTATCAAGCAGATCACTAGGGTGATGTAGAGATCTTTAATACCTGATCTCATCGAGTTGATCGACCTCAAGTAAATATTAAAAACTCGCCTGAGCAGCTTAAAGTATAGGGAGGATCTTCACCATCAAATTGTAAATCCTATGAGTGAGAAATGACCCCCTTATAGACATCAATCACCCTACTAGCTACATTTTCCCAAGAGAAGGAAAGAGCATAGCTTTTTATCGCATCAGGATCCCACTCCTTGCTCAACGCTGATATTAGCTTCTCACTGAGGTCATCGGGATCACCTGGTTCGCAGAGCAAACCGTGATCCTCTGATACCACTACCTCCTCACTCCCTCCGTTCCTAGTAGCGACTACAAGCTTCCCGCAAGCCATCGCTTCTATCTGAACCACTCCGAAGCTCTCACTCAAGCTAGGTAAGGCGAACACATCACAGGAGCTCATCCAGAGCGAGAGTTCATCCTCAGGGATGAAACCGAGCAGTTTCACCTTATCCTCAAGCCCCATCCTCCTCACCATCTTCTTCAACACCTTCCCGTAGGGACCAATTCCCCCTATGAAGCAAGTAGCGTTACTGTACTCCTTCAGTACCCTCGGCATAGCTTGAATGAGGTACTGAAACCCCTTCCTAGGTATGAGAGCCCCTAAGGAGAATATCACCTTACTGTCAAGAGTTATTCCAAGTCTTACTCTAGCTTCCCTCTTATCGATAGCTCTTATCCTCCTCGAGCTGAACCCATTAGGTATGTAAAAGACACTGCTGTTGAACTCCCTCAGGAGGGAGGAATCGGACCTGTTGACTCTTATCAGAGCATCAGCCTCCCTCCAAGTGTAGTGCACCTTACTGTTGCCCTCCCTGTACTCCTTCAGGAACCACTCCCTGTTCTCATGTACGGTTACGACAGCTGGAGCCCCAAGGTACTTGCTCAACTTCACAGCAGCATAACCACAGGGCCAAGTGAAGTGAGCGTGTATCAGATCGAACTCAGTCCCCATCTCCCTGATCGCACTCTCGTAGATCTTAGCTAGTCTATCACCTAAGGTCCTGCTAACCCTACTAGGGAGGTAGATCGTGGACTTGACGTGAACCCTCACGTTTTTAGGGATGTCCCTCAAGTCCAGCAAGCTGCTCCTCCTGAACCTCCTGACCCAATCCAAGTAACCTGAGAAGGGGAGGAAGCTGGAGAGCTCAGCGAGGATGTTGTGGTGTACTAGCACGTTGACCTCGCTCAACAGTTTGGATTCCTCCTCCACGAGTCCCTTTATGAAGCTGTTGTAGTGAGGAGCTATGACCAAGAGCCTCATCTGAGCACCCTTCGATGGTTTGCTTCAAGCTTGAATTTAAATCGTTACTATGAACACTCAGAAGCTATCCGAAGGCTAGGGACCTCATTATGCCATCTAGAGCTATCCCTAAGAAGATCACGCCCTCGACAGGACTGGCCACTTTGTACATCCTCCTGGCCTCTCCTCTCTCAGGCCTCCTAGCGTACTTGATCGAGTGGTACAAGAACCTGAGAGTTATCGGTAGGGAGAAGAGGAGAAAGACGGGGCCGAAAGGGCCTATCGCGAATAAAAGAAGTTGAAGAGCTATCAGAAGGAAATTGGATGCTAATATCAGCTTCGAGGTCCTCTCGATTCCCCAAATCACTGGTGCCATGGGTACGTGAGCTTTAGCGTAATCATCAAAGTAGTAGATAGAGATGTACCATATGTGCGAGGGGATCCAGAGAATCGTGATCAGGGCTATTAAGACAGCTTGGACCTCTAGTGTACCTTTAGCTGCTGCCCAACCAGCTAGAGAGGGCGCGGCTCCAGCTACTCCTCCGAAGACTATCGATAAAGGCGTTCTCCTCTTCGTCCAGAGCGTGTAGACCACTATATCGAAGATCATACCCAGTGAAGTTGAAAAAGTCGTCCAGAGGTTTATAATAGAGGATAGAGCGAGCCCTACTGAGAACAAAAGCAAGCCGAAGAGCAGAGCGTCCTGTCTTGATAACCTGCCGGCTGGAACGGGTCTGTCCTTAGTCCTAGGCATCATGGCATCTATATCAGAGTCTAAAGCCATGTTCACCGATGTGGTGCCCGATATCGAGAGGAGCATGGCTGCTGCAAGCATCACGAGGGTATCTAACCTAGTCCCTCCAGCGCCTAAGTACGTGAATATAGACGTCAGGAGGAGTAAGAATGTTTGTTTCGGTTTGGTTAAGCATAGGAGGTCTGATAACCTCAGCTTGAGTGAGCTGACCTGCAAGCTCTCACCTCAGGACCTGTAGGAGTATAGCTTCACTACCGTATCCGTTACGACCTCACCCTCCATGAACCTGTTGCTCACCTCTATGACCCTACCACCGAAGGGAACGATTGGGTTGACGTAGAGCAGCTCGAAGGGGGCTATAGCCTCCCAGTTCGGATAAGTCATAGCGTACTTCAGGACTAGGACTGCTCTCAGTTCCTTATCCCCTAGATGGTAGATCAAGGACCTCCTCACCTGATTGCCAGCTATCTTGAAGTGGGTTCTGTTCCCCTGACCCTCCATCTTGAACGTAACGTAGACGACCGCACCTCCCAAACCGCTTGACTCAGTGGAGGGGCACTCATCTATCCTCTGAGCTACGTTGCTATCTAACATGTTCACGAATACGCACTTCTTCGGCCTCCAGAGTTCATCAACTAAGTAGTAATTCAAGGTCGTGTAGTTGACCCCTAGGTAGAGGTAGCTCGACTTGTAGGTCAGGTTGAAGAGGGCGGTACCGTTGATGGTGACCTTGCTAGCT
>JAVQRZ010000088.1:0-2514 GCA_033582115.1 Candidatus Korarchaeum sp.
AACGTGACGGAGTTCTCAAGGACTCTAGATTGGGAGTTGAGGAGATCGATATACTCCTTCAAGGAGATATATCCAGAGCTAGAGCTACTGTTGAAGTACGAGAGGGACTTCTACCTAGAGGGAGATGAACTCAAGGCAATGCTACACTTCGTCCTCATGCTGAAGGATCCTCAGGGTCTTTTCATAAAGGATCTTGAGGAGCGGAGGAGTTTCTGGTGCATAAGGGAGATGGTGTTAATTGCAGGAGGCTGAGTTCCTCGAGATCTCAGCGAGATTCTTCTATGCCTTAACTCGAAGAGTCTTTGAAGTCCTAATTATAATATGACCAACTATGAAACCCCTGCTCCTACTAATATCCGCTCTCTTGATCGTAATCGGCCTAGTAACCTGGGTGATCTCTGAGGGCAGGAGGATAATTCTTTATTCTCTAATAATTTACGTGATCACATCGATCCTCGATGCACTACTCACGTGACGCTCGCGAGGGACCAGATGGGTAATTAATCTTAGCTTGATCCTACTGACATTCATTGAGAGACTGATCTGGAGAGAGCCCATCTCATGAAGCTAAGCGCTCTATCTAAGTCCTTGGGGTCCTTTAACCTGACTTTAAGTAGTTTTAACGTTCCCTTGGGATCCTCCTCGATCTCGACCTTACCATCTAACTCTTCGACCTTCCTGAATAGGAATCTGATGGGTCTCTCCTTAGTATTTATCAACACCTTTTCCTCGGGCAGGAAAGACACTTCAAGTCTGTCCCCACTGATCCTCAGGTTTCCTAGAAGCTTACCTCCCTCGGAGTAGAACCTTCTCTCCTCAACTCTAGCTCCAACCTGACTCTCAGCTCCCCTGAGTTTATCAGCGGTCACGAGGGTCTGCTCAAGAAGGACCTCGTCTAGGGATTCTATCATCCTCCTGAGGGAGATCAGCTCTTTCTCGAGCTTCTCTACCCTCCTCTTGAGGAACTCCCTCAACATAAGCAAGTTCTTTACCCTCTCATCTCTCTCTGGCATCTCTCCTCGGTGAACTTAGCCCAAATCTCCTTAAATCTTTGCACCCCTAACCTGCAGATCAGAGGACCTAACCTCGGCCCTTGAGGTTGGCCGAGCATTATCAAGTAGATAGCTGAGAAGAAGTCCTTTGGGGATACATTCATCCTCCTAGCTACATCAAAAGCCTTATTTTGTATCTCATCAGCACTCATCTCCGGTCTTATTTCCTCTACGAATGAGTTGATGGCTTCAAAGACCTCTTCATCTACTTCGACTGCCTTCCTGCTCCCTGAGCCGAAGTATCTCACGTAATTGTGGGCATATCTAACGTAACTCCTGAACTTATGGTCTTTCATCAGATCCTCCTTGTTGAGGTCGTAGTACTTCGAGATGAGGTCAGTGGTTATCTTAAATACTTCCTCGAACTCTAGGTCCTTCGGGAGCATTGAGATCACGCTGAGCACAGCTGTGTACCTGTAAGGCGAGGGCTTGGGGACTCCTTCCATTAGGTAGGTGAACTCCATTAACCTCGTTAGGGTTATCTTATCTCTCTCGCTACCTACCCTCTCGATACCGTGGTACTTCCTGAGGTTCAGCTCCAGTTCGTTAATGTAGAGAGGACTCTTCCTTAGGGAGACACTCCTAGTTCCGTGGTACCTCTTGAACATGAGCATCCTGAGGGCTTCAGGAGGGGATAGGTCCATCCACATCTGGGGAGTTATGACGTTTCCAGCGCTCTTACTTATCTTCCTCCCGGTCTTATCTAGGAACATCTCGTACCTCACGGTCAGAGGTGGTTCGTATCCCAACACCTCTCTAGCTATCCTCGAGTTCACCCTGAAGGAATCCGCTATATCCTTCCCGTGGGGCTCGAAGACTATCCCTAGAGCGGACCACCTAGCAGCGAACTCACCCTTCCAAGAGAGCTTACCTTCACCCCTTAAGTAACTAGTCTCACCAATATGCCCACATCCCTTAATACCTTTGAATCCTTGATCGCAAGAGTAGATGAGCTTTCCTTCCTCCGGGATAACTTTAATCACTCTAGTGGTGTATATCCTCCCACAGTTCTCACACCTGGGCCAGTAGTAGATCCATCCCTCTGGCTTACTGGATCCAACTTCCTCCCTTAGTATGCCATCTACCCTTCGACTTTCCTCAATTAACTTCTTAACCTGTTTATCTAAAAGGCCTGACCTATATGCTTCAGTTCCCGAGATAAAAGTAAACTCTATCCCTAGATTCTCTAAAGCATCTATCAGTATGGAGCTCATGTGCTCCCCGTAGCTGGAGTGACACCCAAATGGATCAGGTATCTCGCTCACGGGCATGCCTAGGTACTTACTGTAATCCTCCGGTATACCTGCTGGGACCTTCCTCAAACCATCTCTATCGTCGCTGTAAGCTATCAACTCACTCCTATATCCCATGCTCTCTAAAGCCAGTTTAACACCATAAGCCCTTAAAGAGTCACCAGCAGATCCTATATGTGGAAATCCACTAGCTCCTATTCCAGATTCCA
>JAVQRZ010000089.1:0-10392 GCA_033582115.1 Candidatus Korarchaeum sp.
GTTCCTCAGTAGGTTAAGCCTGTTGTATTCATCGAGCAGGTATCTGTAGAGGGACTGGAGGAAAGCTATATTGTCCTCGCTCAAACTATCACCTCAGCATGAATCAGAGCTCTATTTTAAGCGCTTCTGCTATGTTCTCTATCTCGATAGGAGTGGTCGGGAAACCCACTAGAGCCCCTAAGTCGCATGCGACCAACCCCACTCTCACGTAGATAATGCCGTCGTTCACAGTGCCTCTAATGCACTCCACCCCTAGCGTGTCCGATACCCCCCTGAGCTCGGAGTCGTCAGCAGAGGGAGATATCAAGCAACCAGAGTTGTTAGCGACGACTAGAGAGCCCACCACAGGGATTCCTCCGACACGACCCTTCCTAACCCTCACCCCCAGCAGCTTGGATATGATCTCCACCTCTTGATCCGCGAACCCAGGGTGGACGACAGCACCATAATCATTAGCGGCTATATCGTTCCCGAGAGCTGTCAACTTGAAAGTCGGTAATGTGTGGACCTCGATATCCAGGGAATCCCTTAGGGATCTAAGCTCGCTCTCTGAAACTATTGAAGGGATCAACAACGCTCTGCTATTAGCTACGGTCAGTACTCCGAGCATCCTACTATCGTAGACACTAGTTTCAAGCAACTTTAAGTTCAGCTTATCCGTTAACCTTCTAAGCGAGGAGCCGACTCCTCTAGGGGCTAGGAGGTAACTTCCAGCCACCCTAAGGTAGATACCTAAGTTAGAACTACCGAAAACTCTAGCCTTGAGGACAACCATTATAATCACTCATGCTGGCCAGATCGTTGCGACCTTCTCATCCTCATCGATCACAACCCTCACTCTTATCTTCCCCGGTGGGTTAGATGTCCCTCTAACCCATAAGAGCTCATTTAACTCAGGTCTCACCTTTATCTCATAATCCTTGAGCCTAGCATACCTCCTGACGAGCTCTCTCACTATTTTGACAGCTCTAGCTGCTCTCTTCTTAGCTGGATATTTCGCCCTCAGCAAGATACCTATGTTGAAGTCGAAAGTGAGCTCAGCCATGTTGCTCACCCTAAAGCTGGAGTTTGCTCCTCCTCCAGTTTCTCCTGGGTCTTCCCCTGACCCTCCTCTTGGTCTTCACGTAAACCCAAGAGGGCATCCTCTTGTTACTCTTCATCACACTAGCGTACCTTAACTTGCTACTCAGAAGCCTCTGAGAGGCCATTATCCCACCTCACACTACCCTTATGTTGAAGTCCCTCCTCTCCCTTTCGGAGAGGTTCGCTAGAAGCACCTTCAACTCATCATCAGTGAGCTTCCTAGTGAGCTTACCAGCAGAGTAGAGCTGGATCAAATATACCTTCACCTCGTTCGCTAGCTCAGGCTTAACGAGCTCTACCCTCTTAAGCCTCTGCCAAGCTTCTGTCGTCAGGAGGGACTTGACTATAGCGTCTATCCTCTGGAGCTCTCTGGCTGCTTCCTCCTCCCTACTCTTCCTCTCGCTCATCTCAGCGAGCATCCTCTCCTGTATTCTCCTCAGTGTCTCATCCTCGCTCATGGCGGCACCACCTTCCCTGGCGTTAAGTCAAGTTCCTCTATTATCTGGCTAGCGACCTTATCTAGGAGCGAGACTCCTGCTGATGTTATCCTCCTGCCCCTCCCCTCAACCTTCTCAACTAAGCCTAATGACTCTAGCTGCTGGAGTATCAGCCTTATGACGTGGCCGCTACCCTTAGTGAACCTCTCCGGCCTTACTCCTCTCTTCTTCCTCCCACCGTACTTAGTCCGCAGCCTCTCCACGCCTACAGGCTCACTCCTCAGGTAAAGTGTCCTCAGGAGGGAAGCAGCTCTTATGTACCACCAGTCCTCTTGAATAGGTGGTCTCTCCTTGTGGGATCCCGTCTTCGTGTAGTAAGCCCAGTCTGGCGGCTTAATCCCATCGAATCCCTTCAGTTCATCCTTGAGTCTCTCTATCAGGAGGTCAGCTCTAACTTCCCTAGCTGTGGGCATTTTCCCTCACGCAGTGTTACGAGCTGCATATAAAACCTTGCACCCCCTACATCAGTAAGGAAGCCTGCTCACCATACCGCACTCACTGCACCTCAGGACCAAGTGGGACATCCTCTTAGACCTCACTCTAACGCTCATATTTATCCCCGGGTAAAGAAGCTTCTTACAGTGCTTACAGAACCTCCACCTCCACTCCTTCGGCACCCTAACCCTTGATCTCATGGCTATCCTCCTAGCGAGATCTCCGTAAGCTATAGCGAGATTCTTATCCTCCCTGTAGATCTCATCAGCTAACTTAAGGAGTCTCTTGACCCTCTGGGAGGCTATTTCCTTCTCCCTAACTTTATTCCTCACCTTAGGTCCCACACCTGGATGTAGTAAGCATAACTTAATATCATGGATATAGCTACAGAAGAGGACAAGACCCCTTTGTGTAGGGATAGCTTGAATTCAGCTAGTCTCTCAACTCTCTCAGAGAAGCTCCCATGAGGAAAACATCCTACGATGAACTTAGTGTTCTTCAATCCCTTCAGGAAGCTTATCGGATCTATGAGGTCTCCTCTCTCATCTAGGAGCACTGATCCGCTAGTTAAGTCCTCAAGCTTAACTTCGACCTCCTTAACCAACGCTGAGCTCTCGCTCTTCCCCACCCACCCCTTCTTCAACAGGTCCTCCATAAGACCTAAGAACCTCACGTAGTTCCTAGGCAACCTAACTGAAGCTGAGAAACCGAAGACCCTATCCTCTAGCGTGTGCATGTAGAGCCTCACCTTGCCCATTGAGTAGAGAGGATGGTCGGTAGCTGAGAGCAGGGATCTGTGCACTATATCAGGCCTTCCGGCTTTCTCAGGAACTCTTCTTCTCATTCTAGGAGGTAGAGCATTGATGTCCAAGACATCGTAAAACCTACCGTACACTTTCCTGTATGTAGAAGCTACCTCTTTACTCTTAGCCCAGTCTGGAACCTTGATGAGGGAGGACTCCGCGAGCACTAGCGTGAGCATCCCTTCCACATCAGGGCTTAAGCTTAAATACAGTAAGCTAGATCCTCCTTCTAGCGGCCGTAGTCTAGCCTGGACAGGATGGGGGCCTGCCACGTCCCAGACCCGGGTTCAAATCCCGGCGGCCGCATATGGACCTCTTTTTCCTTAGTAAGAGACTCGAGGGTTAAGTAGTCCTGGAGTCACTCATGTGCTACTGATCGTAAGCTCCTACAAAACTTCTTACATTCAACTCAAAATTTTTATAAATTTATCAAAATTTAAGTAAAATCTTATAACTTCTCGCTAGATGTGTATGCGTTGTCCATACGTATTAGTAGTTTTCCTCATCCCTTGCTTGCTCCTACTTACCTTACAACTCGCTCTCTGCAATGAGTGTTATGTGAGAGACATCGATCTCTCCGCGAGCGTCCCGGCTGCTGTGAAACCCGGGGATAGGATTAACTTCTATGCGCACGTCAGTGGAGGGTGTGAGTGCGGTGGGGAGTGCGAGGTATATTTGAGCTGTTATAACGGTGATAGGACGTATACAAGTGACAACAAGTGGAATAAGCGTGGTTATTGTACGGTGAGAGATGTTCCGGGAGGGGAGTTCTACGTAAGCGCTACTGGAGAATGCCGTGGACCTTCTTGCGGACCTGGAGACCAGCCAGGGTCGGCGTCAAGAGGTCCCGTACGCAGTAGCGTAGCTTATATAGTGAGTGTTCCATCCTCATTCTCGCTCTCAGCTAACCCCACGACCTTACCCAAGCAGGGAAGCGTCAACGTGAGGGTCACAGGACTCAGCTCTATAGACGATGGAAAAGGAACACTTAGCGTGGTCGCGAACTTCGGAGGTAGGAGCTACACACTCAGGAGGACCTCTCAAGGTACCTTCGAGGAAACTATAAATTACGACCTTAGGAACACTCCAGCTGGGCAACAGTCGATAGGAGTGACAGTAGCGAAGAGCTACTCCGGAGTATCGAATTCGGAGAGTAAGAGCGTTACCGTCACACTGCAGGGATCCAGACCGAGCATAGATGCGAATATACCCTCTCAGGTCAGGAGAGGAGATAGCGTTTCAGTGACTATAAGCGAGCCCGATGGAGATGATGTAAAAGCTAGATTGAGGGTCGCTGATAGGACCTTCGATCTATCTAAGGGGAACAACAAAGTGAGTTTAGATGTCCCTAAGGGAGATTACACACTCGCGGTAGAGGCTAGCGATGTCGATGGGAGCGATAGTAAGAGTTACAGTATCAAGATCCTTGGGTCCCCCCCGAGCTTGAGGATAAACGTAGCTAACGAACTCAGGAGAGGCGATAGCTTCACCGTAGTGGTGGTTGAAGAGGATGGGGATGATGTGAGCGGTAGCTTGACTTTTGGTGGTAGGAGCTTCAGACTGGATAAGGGGGAGAATGATATAGCAGTACCTGTGGACCTCAGGGCTGGGAGCTACACGATTCATGCGACCGTCATGGATCCTGATGGTGAGAGCAAAGCTGAGGCATCGTTCGAATTGATAAATCAGGAACCTAAGCTCAGCCTGAACGTTGATAAAAGCGATGTTCTTGTAGGGGAGACCGTAAGAATACTTGTGGAGGCGAGCGATGATGCACCAGGTTTGACAGTAAGGACTCAAGTTGGTGAAGTTACGTTCGATGGTACTGGGGCCTTTGAGTATACTCCTGGAAGCGCAGGAAATGTAGAAGTGAGGTCTGTAGCGACTGATATGGATGGAATAAGTGTAGAGGCTACGCTAAGGATCTCAGTCAAGGAAATTAGCTCAGAAGACTCTGGAGGATCTGGTAGTAGCTCAAGAGATTTAGGAGGATCTGGTACTTCTAACAGCACTTCAGGAGGATCTGAAGAACCCAGAGGTTCTGGAGGATCTGGTAGTAGCTCAGGAGGTTCTGGAAGCTATATTGACTCCTTAGAAGACTCTGGAGGTTCTACTGCTATGACCTCAAGCATGACTACAGTACCCGTGATAGAAGTAGTACCACTTAAGCCCTACGTAGGAGATGAAGTGACCGTGAGGGTCATCACGAGGTTTAAAGGACTCCTGCAAGTCATAGATCCTCAGAAAAGCGTGATTGTAGATACGGCTATGCTTCAAGCACGTCTCAAAGTGGATAAGCCAGGGTTATGGCTGGCTAAATTCACTTACAAGGAGGGAGACAAGGTCAAGGTAGTTACTAAGAGCTTCATAGTGAGCCCCTTAACTGAGGCTGAGCAGAACTCTCAGGAGGGGGAGAAGGCATCACTCTCTCAAACAGAGACTGAGAGCTTCGAACGTATAGAGAGCTTTGAACCTAACTGCCTCGTAATAGTAGGGAGTGAGAGTGGATCTCTTTCGATACCTCCTTGGGTGTATCTTGCTGTCACGTTCCTCGCATTAATCCTGATCTTTAGGAGGAGGGTCGTAGGATGAAGTGGCTATCCATACCGCTCGCAGCCCTCGGGATCTTGTTGATATTAGCATCGCTCTCATTCTCCCCTCTCCTCTGGGAGAGGAGGGGTCTCCTAGAGAGAGGGACTTACGAACTCATCCCATGTAACGCTAGCTACTTGCTACTAACCGTTAATGCAACTCCCTGCATCTCAGCTTATAATATTCAAGCGGAACTCTTAAGTTCAGGGAGTGAGCTAGAGCTCAACGTCACGCAACCTATGATAGTAGTTAGAGGCAATGTTACCTTCGAGCTCAAGAAGGGTAGTGCGGAGCTGAGTGGTAGCTACCAGTTGAAGGATGGCGGCACTATAATACCGGCAGGACGCGGTAACTATGTGTTATACGTCAAGGGGGATCATGCTGATATCTACGATATCAGGAGCATCAGTGAGTTGAACTTAGTAATTGAGGAGAGCGAGGGTAAGCTGAAGATCCAATGCTTAAGCAGTGATAATAGGTTCCTTGATAGAACTAGCCCTTCTATACTGATTCACAGCCAGAATGATGTGAGTTATGATGTTGAGGCTTACGGAGAGGTCCCAGAAAAGAATCTCCTCTTGATTGGGATTGGTTTCCTAGTTTTAGCAGCGGTGAGCAGGTATGTTTCTAAATCTAGGGGAGGAGAAGGCGAGTAGGGTAGCGGAGGAGCTCATGAGGAAGTACAAGGATGAAGCCCTCAGGGTTAGTTTCGGTGAACCAAGTAAGATAAATAGGATTTCAAGGACGCTCAGGAGATTAGCTGCGTTTAGGATCGCTAAGGAGCTATACCTCCTACTCGCATTGGGAGAAGCAGTGAAGGTCCTAAAGAGGTTCAACTTCATTACGAACCTCATGACGCCGCTTGAGAGAGCATTAAGAATAGCAACAATAATCTCTAGGCTTAAAGGAGTTCATTTGGAGATACTTATAGCGGAACCCGTAACGGAGGGCTTGACGCTCGAGTTCCCCGGGGGAATGCTGAAGCTGATCGAGAAGACCAAGGAGGGCTATCTGGCTCGAGCTTATCCGAGGAGTCTAATAAACGGGACTCGCCTACAAGCTCACATCCTATCGAGGATGCTCAAGGGGATATATCCGAGCTCTTATTCGGACCAAGGAGACCTCCTGTGGAAGAGCGCCCTCCTCAGGGTTAGTAGAGCTCTTGATTTGTTGAAGGAATTTGAGATGGATGAGGGGGTGAGGAAAGAGCTCGCACTAGAGGCAGCACTTAGATCAACGAAGCTGTGGCCTATATTAGCTATGCTAATGGCGGAAGATTTCACAGAAGCTTACGCGCAGCTAGGAGGTAATCTGATAATGGAACACGTGATCTACGGGAGGATAAGAGTGGATAATTACGTATTCGATGAGGAGGACTTAAAGAAGTTAATGACCTTTATCGAAGCGGATCCTAACTCCGGGTTTGAGTTCAGGAGGAGTCTCGCTGAGGTAGATTTGACGCTCGCTGACCACAAGTTCCGCATATCTCTGGACGTACCCCCGAGCTCCAGAGGAGCTCTAGACGTGAGAAACTTGAGCGCGATGAGGAAGCTTAGCCTTCCTAGGCTCATAAACTTAGGGGTCCTGAGCTCAGAGGAAGCTAGCTTAATACTAACGAGCGTAGAGGAAGGGTGCCCGATAATCATATTCGGAAGGACAGGTGTGGGGAAGACCACACTGGTTAACGCGGTCCTCGCAACACTTCCGAGGGATTTGAGATTGATAAGCGTTGAGGAAGTGAGGGAGATAGAGGATCTGAGCATCTACGGGATGCACCACACTCCTTATGAGGTCCCGCGTGGGAAGTTAGATTTCATAAGATTCCTCCTCCATAGGAATCCCGATTTGGTCTTCCTAGGTGAGATACTGACTAAGGAGCAAGCTGAAGCGTTCTCACTAGCTCACGCATCAGGCTTGGGTGTGATCGCTACCTCACACGCTAGGAGTTACAAGGGTTTAGTGAGGAAGTGGGGGAATTGGGGTCTTGAGGTCCCCGAGGAGACGCTAGCGGTACTGATGGAGAGGAGGAGAGTCGTTCGTATGATGAAGTGGGAGGGAGCTTGGGTCCCGGCTGAAGGAGGTAGCTCGAAGTGGCTCTCCCTATTGGAGGACCTCAAAGGTGCCTACACGAATGAGGAGGTGGGAAGGCGTATATGCGAACTAGAAGGTCTCCTGAGGTCAGGACGATAGATCTACTCAGGCTAACCCAGGACTTCGTTATAGGGGTAAGCGCTAGCTTATCATCAGGTTTGATGGCGATATCCTGCTACAGAGAGGTTGCTGTAGAGGGCGTACCAGCGAAGGTAGCTGTCTATCAGAAGTTAGGAAAGATGAGGAGCTATCTAGCTGGTCTCTTGGAGGGAGGAGATGAGAAGTCTAGCTCAGAGGTCGCGATGAGCCTGCTGAGCCGACTCTACGAAATAGATCTCGAGAGCAGGCAGAGGTGGATCCAGTTGAGCTTATCAGCATCTATCTCTATAAGCATCCTAGTATCATTCCTATCGATCTATAAGGGTATGAACATAGATCCACTCCTCCCTCTGATACTCCTACCCTTGTACTTCCTGCTACCGAGCTTCACCTCATTGGAGATACCTGATCCTGCTTTAGCGGATGCTATTGCGAATGATCTCGAGGTGGGGAGCGGTAAGATCTATGCGATGAGGCACCTAGGGATATACGAGAGGATAGTAGTTGATGACGGAGAGCTCGAGATCCCGAGTTTCTTCAGGTATGCTATGGCAGTTTCCAGTAAGGAGACCTCAGCTTCCCTCATGAGGAGAACTGCTAATATGTTGAAGGACCTTGAGTCCATAGTCGCCTCATGGCACGCTGGGATGGAATCCTCGAGGAGGCTCTTCATATCGTTAGTAGTTCTAGTAGCTGGAGTGAATCTAGGGATATGCTTCTTGAGCGAGAAGGTGTTCCTAAAAGCACCCTTAGGCTTCTTATTCACCTCTGGACTCGTGTCTTCCATCCTAGCCTCAAGGCCCTTGAAGTATCCTCTCGAATCCTCTTTAGCTTACGCAATCTCCTTCTCAATCGGAAGGGCGATCATAGGTTTATAAAAAGTTGAAGTTAACCGTGACCCTCCTTCTTCCCGAAGATCACACTATCTATGGAGTCATAAAGCCAATCTACGAAACTCGCCCAGTCGCTCCAAGCCTCACTTGCGGCTTTAGAAGCTATGCTTACGACACCCTCGGCTATCATTAGGGGTCCCGCTATCACGAGGGCCACGGTCAGCAAGATGAGGATTATCGTCTCCACCGTGTTGAGCATGCAGCCCCCAAGAGGATCGATGCTTCTAGACTTAAGGCATAGGAAATTTTCAAAACTTTCATGATTCAGATGATAAGTTATATAAATAATCCTCTTTTTATTGAAGGATAGATAGATCTTATTACGATGAAGCTCTCAGTTGTGTTGATGCTTGGCATCCTCTCGCTCCTCCTGACATTGATGACCTACCCTGCACTCTACCCTCTAGTCGCTGCTCTGACGTGGTTCGCTCTATGGAGGTGCAGCGGTAGATGATGCTCTCGATCGAAAGGATGCTCCTAACCTCTATAGGGATCGTCTTGATAGTAATCACAGTCAGCTCGTTAAGTGATGAAATTAGAATAATAAAGGAGAAGAGGGATGAAAACTGCCTAAACACCGCACTGAGTAGCGTTGATCTAGCGATAACTAAAGCGGTAGGAGGAGGTGTAGCAGAGACCTACGTGTTCCTCCCCGTTAGGGTCAGTTACGAGTGCAATGGTAGAACTGTGAAGTTAACAGTCGGAAACAAGAGTGTTTCCCTGAGCTATCCGTTTAGGGTGGTCTGCGGTGGTGAAGCTTACCTAACCGGGAGGTTTCACGCAAACTGGAGGAGAGATATCAAAGGAGATGCTACGTTGGTTCTGAGCTGGTCGGGTGCTAGAGGATGATGAAGGCAGTTCAAGAGGCTCTCCTCACGATTTTGATGCTGCTGCTTCTAGCTTCGCTCCTGCTTACCCTTGAGGAGAGCTCATCGATGCTCTCGGATATTAATTGCAGGCGAGCTAAGGCATTAGCTGATACGATTAGGGAGCTAGCGAGCAAGCTTAAGCTGGATGCTGATGAGTACGCTAGAGGCATCGAGGCTGATGCTTGTGGAGGATAGCATAGAATTTGTAATAACAACCTTGGTGCTCCTAATCCTGACGATCTGGGTGTTAACATGAAGTGGCCTCTAGCCCTGATAACCTCACTCCTGATAGTCTCCTTAGCTATCCTGAAACCGCTTCCGATATACTTAGGTTATCAAGTAGCTTGGAAGGTGGATGTTTGCGAGACAGCTTTGAGTATCGTGAGGAAGGAGGGCTACAGGCTACTACTCAATTATGCCCTCGAAACCCCACACGGAACTAGAGCGGAGCTAGTTGAGGAGTGCAACTCCCCGTCCATATCCTACTGTCTAATAATCCCTGGAACAAACCCCTTGAGGTTCTTGAAGGTGGAGAAGGGATGAAAGAGGCTTTAGTGATACTCGCGTCCCTAATGATAGCGTCCTTCACAGTATTCGTCCTTCAATCAGGGACCCAGTTGGAGTACTACGAGTATAAAGGGGAGCTCAGAACGCATCAGCTCTACGTAGAGCTCGAGTCTATCGAGCCGAGAGCTATGGTGTATGCTCGATCTCAGGTAGATGCGTTCTTAGCGTCAGCTAACGGGAGCTCCTGCGTTGTAGAGCCTCCAAATCCAGACCCTAACATATTCAGAGATATCCTCAGTGAGGATCTGGCATATAAGGGTTTCCGGAGCTCTATCTCTCTGAGGTTCACTGTCTCAGAGACTCAGGATAAAGGTACCTCGAACCAGATCTTCGGTAGTTACTGCAGGAAGGGAGGGATAAGCGTTAGAGTAAGCGGTGGAGTTTCAATAGAGGACGTTATGATCGGGATAAGGGGAAATAGGGACGTTCAAAGCATTGGGTGTCAGCAAACAGCGTATTACAC
>JAVQRZ010000090.1:0-7911 GCA_033582115.1 Candidatus Korarchaeum sp.
ATAACTAGGGACGGGAGGGTATCCTTTAAGAGGATAGCTGAGAGGCTGGGGATAAGCGATGTAGCTGTTAGGAAGAGGGTAAGGAGGTTGGAGAGGTTAGGGGTCATAGAGGGGTTCACCGTGAAGCTCAACCCGGCCTTGTTAGGGTACTCGATAGTTTCTCTGACTGGCGTAGACGTAGAGCCAGGCGAGATAGTCAAGGTAGCTAGGGAAATAGCCAATAAGGATTACGCTAAGTCCGTAGCTATAACAGCAGGCGACCATTCGATAATGGTGGAGCTCTGGGCTCGTGATGAGAGTGAGATGGACCGCATACTAAAGGAGATAAAGGAGATTAGAGGTGTTACTAGAGTCTGCCCTGCTATGATAACTCAGAGGGTGAAGGAGAGTTGCATTTAGTTTTCACTCTACTTCAATTTTAACGAACTGCCTTAAGGCTTCTAATTCAACGTAGTCCTCTATCCTCTTCCTTAAGCTCCTAAAGTGAGCTTCAGTTAACTTAGCTACATTCAAACCTTTTTGCGTGAGCTTATAAGCTATACCCCTCTTGCTCTCAGGGTCTCTCTCCTTCTGGAGGAGCCCTTCTGCCTCTAAGTACTTCCTGACGTGGTAGTCCAAGCTGACTACCTTCGACCTCGCGTCCCCTCCTTTCTCCCTGAGCTTGACGTACTTAGCTAAGTTGTGAGGCGTTACTCTCTCACCAACCTCCTCCAGGAGCATAGCTACGTAGAGTATGGATAGGGACACTTCGTTCAGCTTCCAAGTGGGGTAAGCTACTAGCTCCCTGTAGCTATCATCGGTCAGTTCTATAGCTCTAGCGTCTAAGTAGAGCGAGAGGTGGAAGAGGTCTATCTTATATGGCCCTGAGCATACTACGAGAGCTTTGAGTCCTAGCTCCCCTTCGTAATTCTTCATCAGCTCTGATAACTCTGAGAAATGCGCTATCATCCTCACTTGATCTACCTTACCGATTATCTCCTCTATCACCTTCTCCCTACCGTTGAGAGATATTAGCTTCTCCTTGAACTCCTCGAACCCCTCGCCGGCGAACCCATCATCTATCAGGACAGCTGATACTATCATCCTCAAGTCACTCGAAATGATTCTAGAAAGGAAGGAGAAGTTAGCAGAGGTGGGAGCTATCAAAATATACCAAGAGTCAGAAAGGTCTATTAGCTTCTCATACTTTGATTTCAGAGCGATCTCCATTCTCTTTAGGGTAGGTTCAGCTCCCACCTCTCTAGCGGACATTGACAAAATATATTTTGATTAGCTTATAATCTTTTTGATATAGGTACTTACATTTGATCCTACTTCTCGCTTTTTCGCATCTCAAGAAATTTTTATGATTAAAATCAGTAATTACCCGACTTGAATGTTACGACAGCATCTTTTATTAGGAGAAACTTTCAAAAGTAATAGGAAACTTATGAAAAAGAGGGATGAGGATCTCAGTGAGACAAGTCTGTCTAAACTGACCCCTGAGGTGAGGCCTTACAGCAAGTACAATGACGTGCTCACTGAACTATCTAGAGAGCTGCTCTCAAACATAATTGAGCTCATAGATAGAGCTGAAGCCGCTGCTCCTAAGCTAAGAGACTTTCTACCCATAATCCCGTTGAACGCTGAGGCTACGAGCTCTCGCGTAGCTGCTGTAGACTCAGGTTCTAGTGGTAAGGACCTGCTGGTAGGCTATCAGCCTCTGAGCTTAGCTGTAGGAGCTGTATTCAACGGGGGCCTGAGGATATCCGAACCCCTCCTAGCTACTCTGAGACCCCCTCGATCCGACTTGGACGAGGAGGAGGGCGTGAAGCTATCCTCACTCATAGGTTACTATCTCATGTACAATTTAGCCTCGATACTCCTCAGTAAGAGCGACATAGTGCTCATAGATGGTCCCCTCTACCTACCTAAGAGCTACTACGCCCCTAGGGGCAGGAGTTACTCCTCCAGCTACTTGGAGGTGTATGAAGCTGCGTTACGCTCCCTATCCAACTTGCTCAGGGAGGCTAAGCTCACGGGGAAGCACGTCGTCGGAGTGGTCAAGAGGGTGAGGAGCCACTACATCTCGAGCTGGTTGGGAGCTGAAAGCTTACCCGATTCCCTTCTCTCATCCCTCCTGCTGAGAGAGGGTGAGGCTCTAGGGCCCCTGCCAGCTAGCGGAGGATGGGAGGAGGTAGCCCCCTTCCTAGGGGATGTGAGGGACTTCAGGCCTTGGGCCATGTTCTTGAGGAGAGGAAGGTCCCCCATCAGGATAGACTTAGCTGAGTACTCCCTCGATGTGGCTTACGCTCTAGCCTCCCAGCTCTACTCCTTCTCGGAGCCGAGCACGGGGTTGCCTCTACCTATAGTAGCAGTGGATAGGTTGTCTAAGCTCACGAGCAAACAGGCCTCCTTAGTTTACAGGATGCTCTTAAGTGGGGCTAAGGCTAGAGGACTCAGTCCTGAGAGGTTCGCTTTGTTCTCGCTACAGAGAGGTGAGAGTGATTGAAGGAAGTCGTCGGTCACGTGATCTCCCGCTCCACACCTAGAAGAGTGCTGTTCGTTGCTCTCAAGGGTGTGAAGCTATCTATGGGGGACTTCTACGTGATCGACCACCCTTGGGAAGGAACTCCGGTGTTCCTAAGGGTGAGGGAGATTCAGACGATAAACGAGGAGGTGGAACTGGGGAAGGCAGGTTTGATAGCTAGCAGCTCAGGGTTGATCTCGAACTATAGCAGCGAGCTTGAGTACCTGATAGCTGACTGCGAAGTTTTAGGTTACAGAGACCATGAGTCAGGGAGGATAAAGCCCCTGGAGACCCCTCCTTCCACGCTCTCCAAGGTCATGAGGCCCGAGCCTAGAGAGCTCGCTAGTTTCCTCACTCCCTCCTTCTCTCAAGGCCTTCCCTTAACGATAGGGAGGATAAAGAGCACTAAGGTCCCCTTCTCGATAGACCTAGCTGCTGTGGCTAGGGGGCATATGTTCGTCACCGGAATGACTAGGAGCGGTAAGAGCGTCACTGGAGATAGCGTAGTTATTATCTACGACTCCAAGAGGAGGGAGTACTTCATAGGGCCTATAGAGAGGTTCTTCGAGAGTAAAGCCCCTAAGGGAGTTAAGGAGGAGGTCTTATTGGACTTGAGGGGGTTAGGCTACGAGACCCTATCTCTAGGTAGCGACTTCTTGCCCAAGTGGTGCGAGATAGCTGGTGTCTACAGGCACGTCCTGGATAAGGAAGTCTACGAGGTGGAGACCTCAACGGGGAGGAAGATAAGGGTAACCGAGGATCACAGCTTGCTCGTAACTGATGGTAGCAGCTTGCTCGCGGTGACGCCTAAGAAGCTAGCAGGCATGAAGGAGAGGTACTTGATAGTGCCTAGAGGGGTTCAGCTCAAGCCCGGTTTTGGTGCTCACTACTTCGACAGGCTCGTAGGCTTAGCTTTAGCATCAGGTGTAGCTGTGAAGGACGGGGTTCTGGTGATGGATCCTGATATAGCTGACGTCAGGCTGGCTTGCTTAGAAGCGGGTGTTGAGCATAAAGTACTGGACGGTAGAGGAGTCTTCGTTAAATCGCGAGAGCTCTCTAAGATGGTCTCGCAAGGCTTGTCCTCTCTCCTGAGCCTCCCTTCAGAGATCCAGGGGATAGGGGGGAAGTACTACCCCCTAGCTAGAGCCCTGAGAGAGCTCTTAGTTAGATGCTCGATCCACGACTCAAAGGAGAGCTCCCTCGTCCTCTGCGGAGAGAGTAGGGCTATAGCTTTCTCAACGATCCTCTCGCTGTTTGGAGTCACAACCCTCAGGTTCTGCCCAAAAGGCTTCTCCGTAGACCCTCTCTCGCTGAGAATCTTAATGGATCGCGTGGAAAACTGGGGAGGAGTTAGTTTAAGCATGGATGGAGGCTCCTTGCTCCAATTGAGAGTTCTGCCCAAGAGAGAGGGGCTTATCTACAAGTCCTCTGTGAACCTAGAGAGGGTAGTGAGCGTTAAGAAGGTCTACATCAACACTAAGTACGTCTACGATCTAGATGTCCCTGAGGCTCAGAATTTCTTGGCTAATGGTACGTTCGTCCACAACAGCAGTTTCGTAGCTAGCTTAATAGCTAAGTCCTCTGAGCTCAAGCCCAGGCCCAGGTTCCTCGTGCTAGACAGGAGAGGGGAGTACGAGAGGCTAGTTGCTAGAGGAGGGGTCGTTCACGATTACTCCTCCTTCCTCCCGAAGGTAGGTTCGATGAGTCCCCACTCGATAGCTAGGAGGCTTGGTTACAAGACGGGAACTCTTTCATACCGAATCCTCACCTCAGCCCTCAAGGAAGCTGATGGGGACTTGGAGCAAGCCCTCAAGTGCCTCAGGAGAGTAACTAGGGAGATGAGAGTTAAACCTTCTGTAGCTGCTGAGGTAGAGTCTAGGCTGAAGAGGGAGGCTCAGAGGTTCAGTTCAGGAGTTGGATTAAGCATAGTGGAGGAGGTCAAGAGGAACCCTCTCATCATACTGGACTTCTCTTCTGACAGGAGGTACGAGGAGCAGTTCCTCACCGTCAAGAGCGTGGTGGAGGAGCTAGCAAGCTACGCTATCTCCAGGAGGAAGGAGGGAGATTTCGCTCTCGTAGTAGTGGTTGAGGAAGCTCAGTACTTGATCCCCGAGAGAGGTTTCTCCATAGTGGGGGACCCCTACGAGATAGGAGCAGCTCAATCGTTGATAGAAGCGATAAGTCAAGCTGGCGGCTACAACCTAGGGTTCATAGTAGTCACTCAGAGACCTGCCTACGTGAGCAAGAGTGTCATAAGTCAAGCTAACACGGTAGTAGCCTTCAGGCTGAGGAATGGAAATGATCAAGAAGCTATAGCTAAGTACACAGAAGTGGAGGATATTCAGTCCTACCTGCCGATGCTTTCAGACCACGAAGCTCTGATCTGGGGGATGGGAAGCAGCGTCCCGTTCCCGGTGCAAGTTGAGGTAGAGGTCGTAGCCCTTCCATCTAAATCAGTTAGTTCTCCTGAGAGGGCTTGGGAGAGGATGTGATTTTTAAGCTCGTGAGCTCCCGTGCCTTATGCCTCTCAGGAAGGTTAGGATATTCGATTCCACGCTGACCCTGGGCGAGATGGTTCCAGGCGTCTCCTTCGGTCTCGAGGGTAGGGTGGAGGTAGCGAGCCACTTAGATACAGCAGGTGTTGACGTAATAGAAGCGGGGTTCCCATCCTACTCGGAGAGCGAGAAGAGGATGACTAAGGAGGTAGTTAGGGCTGTTAGGAGGATCTCAAGATCTGGGTTCTCCCCTGAGCTTTGCGCTCTAGCTAGAGCCCTGAAGGAGGACGTGAAAGCCGCTGCTGAGACCGAGGTGGATAGCATCAACATATTCATTCCTGTGAGCGAGGTCCTCCTGAGGGCTTTAGGCATAAGCAAGGAGGAGGCTTTGAGGAGGGTAGAGGACTCAGTTAGCTTCGCTAAATCCATGGGCTTAGTAGTGGAGTTCACAGCTGAGGACTTCGGGAGGGCGGATAGAGAGTTCCTCTGGAGGGCTTGCGAACTAGCTTTGAGGAGCGGTGCTGATAGGGTGAACTTGAGCGATTCCTTAGGGGTTATACTCCCGGAGAAAGCGAGTGAGGTAGTCAGGGAAGCTAAGGAGAGTTTGAAGGCGCCTTTAAGCGTCACTTTCTTCAACGACCTCGGTATGGCTACAGCTAACTCTATCGCTGCTGCTCTAGCGGGAGCTGACCAGGTGCACGTAGCTGTCAACGGCTTAGGACCTAAGGCAGGCGTAGCTCCTCTGGAGCAAGTTGTAGTAGCTTTGAAGAAGCTAGTAGGCATTGATACGAACGTTAAAATGGAGCTACTGACTAGTTTGAGTGACGTCGTTGAGAGAGTGAGCGGGATCCCTGTACACGAGATCTCGCCTGTCGTCGGGACGCTCACCTTCACTTACGAAGCAGGTGTCCACGTGAGGGCTATCTCAATGGAACCATCGAGCTACGAGCTCATCAGCCCAGAGGAGGTAGGGGGGAGGAGGAAGTTCTGGTTGGGGAGTCTCTCCGGGAAGACAGCTGTTCAGGAGGTGCTCAGGGAGATGGGTTACGTTGCATCAGAGGAGCAAGTTGATAGCATACTCAAGAGGATCAAGGAGCTCTCTGAAGAGGGGATCAGGATAACTGAAGTCTTGATGAGATCCGTTATTGAGGAGGTGCTGGGCGTCAAGTCGAAGTGGTTCAAGGTAAAGGAGTGGGTGGTCGTCACGGGCAGTGGGGTGACTCCGACAGCTACAGTCAGGGTTTCGATAGGGGGTAGGGAGGTAGTCTCCTCAGCGAGCGGGGTCGGTCCTGTTGACGCTTTAACTAAAGCTCTGATATCAATACAAGGGGTCCCGCGTATAATCTTAAGAAAGTTCAGGCTCAGAGCAGTCTCAACAGGATCAGAAGCAATAGGTGAGCTTACGATAAGGGTTTTAGGACCATCAGGCGAGGTACAAGCTAGTGGAGCTAGCAGAGACATCTTAGAAGCTTCTGTAAGGGCTCTCGAGGAGGCTCTCAATAGGGTCTTCGAGAGAGTCAGCCAGTAGGGATCGAGCCGCTGGTTGAAACCGCTGGAACTTACCGGCCCTGAACCCCTCACTTAATGAGTGAGCGTTGAGAGAAGAATTGCTTAATCTTTACGTGAAAAGGCAGTAGTAAGAAGACTGAATTCGGGGTATAAGTTAAAAGTTATTCTCATTAGATCTAGCTAAGGTTCAAAGATTAGCGGACTTTCAAACGGTGAGCGTTGACGATCATGCCTGGTCATAAGTAGGAGGTACTCGATGGAATAGAGAGTTCATCAAGAACCACAGGGCATTATTCAGGGCAGCTCATGAAAGTAGTTGACACTTGGATAGTTATCTCTAGAAGCGGGTAGGAGGCTCGAGATAGACCTCAGGATACCTAGAGGGTTACGTGAAGGATAACTCAAGAGTATAGAGGAATGCTGCATCATAAATTAGGAAGATAGGTCCTTAGGTTACCTCTAACAGCTAAGCTCCTACTGATTATATCCTATAAAAGTTGAGTCTAGATTCACTCCTTAAGCTCTCCACGATCCCACGGAAACTTAACGCCTACTTCTGAAGCTATCGCTCTCATATCCTCCATCACCTTCTTGTAAACAGGAATTCCCTCCTCCATCCTCTTCATCGAGGTGAGATAGCTCTTCTCTCCATGCAACCAGACCTTCTCGAACTCAGGATGCAATGGGGCTTTCTTCAAGCTCTCCCTGAGCTTCTCCATCCTCCTCTTGAACTCCTCAATTAGCATGAACCTAGATACGTCGACAGCAATGAAGAAGTGGCCTACATTAGCTGGCTCGGGAGCTTCCGTCTGGCCTACCTCCCTTAGTATAGCTGCTCCACTGAGCACGCTAGTGAATAACTCGACCATGATAGCTAAACCATACCCCTTGTGGCCTCCGAAGATCTCACCTAACCCACCGAGTGGTAAGAGAGCTCCCTCCTTCATTATGACATTCGGGTCTTCACAAGGCTTACCCTCAGCATCTATCCCCCAACCTAGAGGCACCTTCTTCCCCAGCCTGGAGTACTCCTCCATCTTCCCTATCGGAGCTACACTAGTCGCCATATCGAGGACGAAGGGCGGCGGTCTTGCTGTAGGGGCTGCTACAGCTATAGGGTTGGTCCCTAGCCACTTCCCCAGGGCTCCTGTATGAGCTACCAGGGGCCTGGAGTTCGTCATCGAGACCCCTATCATATCGTGTTCCAACGCCATCATCGCGTAGTAGCCCGCTATACCATAGTGGTTGCTCATTCTCACCGTCACGAAGCCTACACCACTCTCCCTTGCCTTCCTTATAGCTAGCTTCATTGAGAAGCTACCGACGACCTGCCCTAAGCCTGAGTCACCATCAACTAGAGCGAACGACGGACCCTCGCTGACCACCCTTACGTTAGGT
>JAVQRZ010000091.1:0-19509 GCA_033582115.1 Candidatus Korarchaeum sp.
AGGGCAGAGAGGCTCCTCCTGTCCAGGAGCCTGGATAAGATCCTCGATAAAGTGATCAAGAAGGAAGCTCTCTCGCTCTTCATACCAAAGGAGGCCGATTCCGTACCCCAAGTTCACGACCTCTCCTGGGTTTACGCTGGCGTTGATGACTCGATATGGAAACCCCTGAGGAGAGATCCCCCCGGGATATTCGGGAACTACGATCCCACGAGGCTGCTGCGGATACTCGATGAAAACAGCCTCAAGGCGGTCATAAGGGAGGTCCTGCTCCTCCTGAGGTGCTCTGCCGTGAGGGGTCAGCTCAGTTTCCCTATCTACTTCGCGATGCTGAGAAGAGCTGTGGGCAGGGAGCTGAAGATGACTGAAGCCGAGAGGAGGATAATAGAGCTGTTATCAGCTGATCCTTACGCTAAAACCTACCGACATCAGGGAGAAGTTGGGAATCAGTGATGCCACGATCTCCAGGTCGCTAGGTGATCTCAGAGAGGCCGGTTTCCTGTTCGGCCCTGAGAACGTCGACCTCTGGAGCCTCGGTCTTACCGTAGTTTTAGCTGACTTCCCGAACAGGAGGAGTTATGAGGAAGCCTTCTGGGAATTTCCCTACACGTACACACAGATGATACCCCTCTCAGGGAGCTCTAGAATTCACGCACACCTGGTGATCCCGTTCAAGGCTGTGAATGACTTCAGGAAGCTCTCTAAGTACGGAATCAGGATCGGCGTAGTAAAGAGGACGCTGCAGAAACTAAAATGCGGAAGCCTCGGAAGGAGCTTAGCTTCGATGGCTAGAGCCTACTTGAGGTCATCACTCTCACCGCTCTCCGTCAGGGTGCGGGTCACACCTCCTCCCGTGAGGCTCTATTGGCAGGACATAAGGGTCCTCAACATGGTGATGAGGGACGGTAGGGTGACTGAGCAGACGCTCAGGAAGGTCGGGATAAGGTCCGCTAAACAGAGGCTCAGCAAACTGAGAGAAGCGGGTATAATAAGGAGGTACTACATGGTAGAGTCTCCACCGGGGTTTGATACGGTCCTGATAAGGGTTAGGTGCGGTGTTGAGGAGATGGACAGGCTCTCGGAGACCTTAGGCTCGATGACCACCGTTTTGACTCAGTACGTCGAGGGAGACGAGCGTTACTGCTTAGCAGTAGCTCTAGTCAGGAGGGAGGTGAAGAGCGACATCCTCTTCGGCGTTAGAGCGATATACGGAGATGACCTGGAGTTAGCTGAGGAGATCTTGGATATCCACACCTCATGGCTCCTTCCCGAGGAGCTCTGGGATCAGAAGCGTCAGACCTTCAGCTGGGAGGAGCCCCTGAACTCCCTCATCGACAGGTTGAAGTCCTGAAATTTCTCATGATAACACTGGAGGTCGGAAGAATCGCGCGTATGACTTAAATCCTGGAGAAGGGGGGTTGGATTGCCCCCTCATCCGAATTCAAGGGACCAGAGGATTGACAGCTCCCTCCTCTCCAACCCCGTGGGGGTCATGAGGTAAGAGATTAAAAAGGATGTGACGCGATCACGTGTTCGGAGGTGGGGATGGAGGGACTTTGGGACCCACTCTATCACCTCCCCCAACGCTCGGGAGGTGAGTCGTTCTTCCAAATCTTCCAAGCCTATCTAAAGAAGCTAAAATTAGCTATTGATGAGTGATAAGGAAATTCAGAGGTCTAAATCAATTCATAGAGCATCAGAAGATTTTACTTCAGGGGTCGGAATTGGTGGACCCTCCTCACCTCACCCATTATATTCTCAGCGGCTTCCTGGGAGAGGTCCATCAGCCTCTCCCAGAGGATCTCAACCAGTTTACTCCTAGAGGGGACGTAGAAAGTGACTTTGAAGCCCTTCACGGTCCTGTCCCCCTTCCTCTTGACCCTCCCCCTGAGATCGACCTTTCCCTCGATGAGCCCCATCTCGCTCAACCTCGCGAGGAGGGAGGAGGACTTCATCAGAGCGTTCCTCGCTCTATCACCGTACAAGGGGACCAATATGGAGGACAGCTCCAAGTAAGTTAGCCCTTTCCTCTTCCTCCTGGCCCTTATCTGGGAGAGCAGCTCTTCAGCGCAACCTCCTGTCGCTCTAGAGATCTCGACTATGGCCTCCTGATGGCTCCTGAGGAACCCGCAGAGGTACCTGCAGAGGTACAGGAGCTTCACCTCGTCCCAGGGCATCAGGAGGGAGTCCAGTTGGGACTTCACTACTATCAGCTTCAGTGCATCCAGTTGAAGGTTGTCCAGCGAGTAAGGTCCGCTCACCTCAGGAGGGGAGCCTCCTAGCACCCTCACAGCGTTCAGGAAGGATGCTATCTCCAAGTCGTTCCTGAAGGGGAACCAGAAGGACTTCTCGTAGTTCTCGAACCTCTCTCTCAGGTCGAACTGTTTGAACAAGTGCTTGTACACGTAAAGGAACCTCCTCCCCGTCAGCCTCCAGATCTCGGTCAGGACATCTGGGTTCAGGTAGATCATCCCCGTGAGGGCTCCCCAGAGGGTCTCCGGGTCCTTGGTCCAGAGGTCCTGATTCTCGAGGAAGACCTTGAGACCGAGGACCTGATCTATCGCTACCCTACATACCCTCCTCTTCTTCCTCCTGGTAGCGTGAACGTACCTCCTCTTCCCCCTCATCGCTCCCGAGTGGAAGAACCTCACCAGTATGCCGTCCGATGATGCGTAGGAGGGGTCGGGGATCCAACCCAGTTCGAACGGTTTCGCCTCACTCATGGTCTTCAGAGGGGATAGGAAGCTAGCTATCTCGCTCCTCTCGGGTACCAAAGACTGCTCCAAGGTGGGCCAGAACCTCCTTAAGTATATGAAGTTCAAATCATACTCGTAGAAAGCGTATATCTCGGAGAAGAACTTTGAAGTAAGTGATCTAGGAACAATAGGAATTCTTGAATCTAATATCGATCTAAAAACTCTAGAAACTCTCCTCCATGATTCAAGCAGTTTATCTTGATCTTTAAAGAGTAGCTTGAAGTTTGAAGAAACTCTGTAGGAGGTCAAACCGAAGGGATAGCTCTCGATGATCAAGTAAGGGGGTGAGAGCATCGATAATCCTTCAGCAGCCCCTTTAATTTCCTTAACCTCAAGGTTGCTCAACCCTCTCCGCATCCTGCAGCTAGCGAACCTGTTGCATAAGTCCCCGAGGAGGAGATCGTGCCTCACCACGCTTAGCTTCCTCGAGCATATCCCGACCACCTTCAGGAGGAGGGGGTCTGGCTCTCCCGTCACCTCTTCCCTGAACTCAGGATCTATCACGACCTTGGCTAAAGAAAGGACCAGGGAATCGGGAAATACGGGTCCGCTCTGGCTCAGGAACCCTGAGGTCAAACGACGATCCCTAGTTCCCTGTTGTAGCTAGCTACGAAGAAGGGGAACCCATCCTCTCTCTTAGCACGATTCTTGGCGATCTCAGGGCTCAAGGGAGCTAGGAACCCTTTGATCTCCGAGTAGATGCGTTTCCTCTCCGAGTAACTGCTGGCCATTTTGAGTCTCGAGAGAAGGGACTTAACCTCCTCCACGTAGATATCAGGCACTACTAAGACGTTAGCTTCCCCTCTAAGGTTTTTTGAAATACCTTCTTCGCTTAACTCCATCGACATAAGCTGGTTTCCCTCGAAAACCTTCTCAGCTATTAGCTCCCTCGAGCGGGAGATCTCACTCTCCAAGTAACTACTTATCGCCTCATCATAATCTGACAGCATCTCAAGATAGGCGAGTTCCCCGCGATCCTCAAGAGCCTCCATCTTATCCCTGATGACCTTGAGCGACTCCTCAACTTCTTTCCTGAGGTAAGGCTCGAAACCCTCTGGGTTCTCTATCAGGAAAACGTTGGTCCTGTCAGCCTCCTTCCCGTACCTGTTGACCCTCCCGGTCCTCTGTATGATAGAGGGTACCGGAGCTGCATCGCTCACCAAGGCGTCGAAGCTCACATCGAGCGATACCTCCGCCACTTGGGTCGCCACCAGGACCCTGCAGGAATCGATCTCCCCCTCCCTCTCGTACCTATCCTTGACAGCGAACCTGGAGTGAAGGAGCACCTTCCCACAAGCATCCAGCTTCTTGTAGAAGTTCACAGCTCTCTCAACTCTGTTTAGGATGACCAGAACCCTCATCCCCTCGTGAAGCATCTCCTTGACCTTGCTCAAAGCCTCATCTTCCTTAACGAACTCGATCCTGTGTCTCCTCAGCTTCGAGTACTCACTCGAGAGGTCCTTTTCGCTCAGGTTCAGCGTTTCGCTCAGGACCCTCTTGTAGGTCGCTAGGGGCGTTGCAGTCATCAGGAGGAGCTTCATTTTGTAGAGAGCTGAGTACCTCGAGAGAACCTCCACCAGGGCTCCTATCATGCTAGGAGGGAGGAGGTGATACTCATCCACCACTACCAGGGAGTTCCTGAACTGGAACCTCCTGAAGTAGTACTTACCAGCTCTCATCATGCTCAGGAGCAACTGGTCGACTGTGATCAAGTTGATCTTAGGCACGAAGAACCTGTAGATGTCCAACTCAGAGCTCTCATCCTCGCTCTGCTTCATGTGGAGGTCAAAGTCCACGAAGTAGAAGTACTCCCCTACGGAGTCGCCGAAGATACTTTCGAAGTTCTTCTTCATCTTCCTTATCGCTGTTATCGTCGGAAGGCAGTAGAAGAGCTTGCTAGGCCTCTCGTTGATCGCCTTAATTATTCCTACCATCGTCTTACCCCAACCGGTGGGTGCCGCTAGCATCGAGCTCTTGGAGGCCTCCCGCTGCAACTTCAACCTCTCGGGGTCCATCCCGAGATTCACGAGCGAGTTCTCATCAGGCCACTCCATCTCGAGGTGCCCCTTGATCTCTTCTAAAAGGCCGTTAGCTGAAGCGAAATCAGCCAGCTTGAAAGCCCCGAAGGCATCGGCGTATAGCGTGGCTCTCTCGAAATTCAGCGATTTCATCTCCTTATGCTCTTTATAGTTATCGATCCCGAGGGAGGAGTGGTGCTTCCTCACTAGGAACGTGAGGACACTGAGGGACGTTTCGTCCAGCCCGAGCTTCTCCCCCAGGTTGACCGAGAAGCTTAAGCCTTTCAGTACCTCAGCACCTTCTTCAGCGTGCTTAAACCCCTTGATCCCGAGCTTCCACTCGGAGCGAAGCTTTCCCACGTCATGAAGCTCACAGAGGAGTGATGAGAAGTGCTTAGCTTCCTCTCCCATCCCGAATCTATCCAAGATGAAGGAGGACAGTTCCAGGCACTCCTCGATATGTTTTGAGAGCTTCTTGCCCGGGTGAGACTCCTTCTCATCGGATCTCGCGAGCTCAATCCCCAATCGGGATCTCACAGCATCTACGATCTCATCTAAGACTCTCATAGGCCTCAC
This sequence comes from Candidatus Korarchaeum sp., assembly GCA_033582115.1. GTDB lineage: Archaea > Korarchaeota > Korarchaeia > Korarchaeales > Korarchaeaceae > Korarchaeum. Next base: position 5,348 of record JAVQRZ010000091.1, read on the forward strand.
CCAACTTCCTCACGAATCCCAGATTGATCCTCAAATCCCTCTTGTCGGAGAGGGTTATCAGGGAATCCAATATCCTCCTCAGCGATCCCCAGTCTACCGAACACGTCTCGATGAGGGAGTAAGCCAAGAGATTGAGGTTGTGGTAGATCAAGTCCACCTCAACTTCAGCGATGTCTCGACGGCTCGAAGAAGCGATCGAGTCCAGCATGGACTTGAGGGCTTCCCTTCTCGAGTCGTCCTTAAGCCAGGTCTCGATGAACCTGTTCAGTTGGGGGAATCGGAAGGCATTGTAACGCTCGCTATCCTCGGGGACGAAGTATATGATACCAGAAGAGGACTTCAGTTTCTCTATATTCTCATCCACTTCCTTCAGTTGCTCGTAGATCCATATGAGGAGCCTCAGGAGCAGAACGAAGGGCTGACTCATCTCCCGTTCACCTGCCTTCAGGTCTCGAGCTTCTAAGTAGTTGTAGCCCTTGTTAAACTTCTTCCTTATTAAGTTCTCGAGGAAATCCTGGAAATCACCCTCAAAGTAGACGGAAGCTGAACTTCCGATCCCGATCGACTTGACCAGCTGAAGAGTCAACCTCACCCTGTCGGCCCGCGAGTAACTCTCCTTTCTCAGGTAGAGGTTGGGTATCTCGTTCCTACCCACGCTCCCGGGCATCATCATGGGCCTCAGGTCATCTCCCTCCTTCACCTTCGCCAACATGAAGTCAACAGTCCTCTTCTTCACCTCATCCAGGAACTTCTCGGCTGAATCCAGAGCGGTTTTTAGAGATCCCGAGGAAACAGCATCGATGATCGCCCTTTGATCGATCTCATTCAGTTTCTTCTTCAGGTTCCCCGGGTCTAGGAACTCCTTCCTCCTGAGTACAGGATGCTTCACCTCTAACAGGTCCGAGGGCTTGTAAATACCCTCTTTCTTCTCTCCGAAGAGGGGCTTGGGTCCTTCCTTCTCTAATTTCTTTTCCAGGTCACTTATGAAATTCCCGGCTTCCATCAGCTCGATTATTTCAGAGAGCTTCTCTTTGAGTTCATTTATCGTAGGATCATCTTCGCTCATGAGATCACCTCAGGAAACTGTGGGCATCATGAACTAAGATCTGGTGCTCACCGTCATCTACGGCTAAACCCTCGCGTACTAGGAAACTCACCCTGTAACCGAAGGCGTACTTCGTCACATTACCATCGTTCACCTCGTCCACCTGAACCAAACCGCTTCCCTCTATCCCTCTCAACTCGCTCAACCTGGAGCAACCGTAACCACGGTCGGTTCTCACGAGCTTGGCCTCCCTCACGTCACCTATGTACGAGAGGAAGTTGTAATCGTTGCCCCCGAACGGATCGAACTCAAACCTCATTTTCCTGAGCCTGTCCGCGAGTTCTCCTATCATTTCATCATTGGAGGAAGCTATAGCCAACTTATAGCTCGGTCTGAAGAGCATCACGTTCCTCTTAGGCGTCCTTATAGCTTCCCTCCACCCCTTCATCTTGATCACGGTCATGGTCTCGCTGATCAAGCCCTCGTAACCCAGCATCATGGAGCCCGTCTTGAGCTCAAGTGTTTTGCCCTTGATAGCGAGCTCGGGCCTCCTCACCCCCAGGACGGCGCCCACGATCCCGGCTACCGCGGAGGGGAGGGGCAAGAGGTAGGTGTCCCTGTAGAACTTGACCAGGTGCTTCCTGAACTGCGCTGTCTCGAAGGACATCCTGAAGGTCAGCGCTGAGAACCTCTCCACATCGATCTCAGCTTGATCGGAGTAGGAAATCGGTGATAGTCCTGATGATGTCATTTAGTGGTCCCTCCTCTATTTTCCTCACCTCATGTCCGTTCTTACTTAAGATGTGGACTTTGTTCTCCTCATAATCTATCACGTAGGCCTTGATCCAGTCGTAGATCTTCAAGCGTTCCTCTAGGGAGTTCATATCGAGCTTGAGCTCGCTGTCCACCGTCAGCACGTTGGGCATAGGGAGAAAGCTCTCGCTCAGCACGATCAGAGCGTAATGATACTCGGGTTGGCTCAAGGCTTCTGAGCCTCGAGGGAAGCTCCATCCCTCCTTGATGAGGATCTCCAGCAAGGCTCTGAGTCTCTTCTCCCTTTCCCCACGTTCCAACTCCTTCAAGCCTTCTCCAGAGGGAAGGGAGTCCTCTCGCCCCCCTTTCCTCATCTTCTTCGGGACCTCGGATCGCGGTCCTTCAAGGCCTCCTGCTCCTCCCGCAGAAGATACCAGGCCTCTATACTCACCCTTCTCTATTCTATCGAGGACATCGCTCGGCAGTTCATCGAGCCTGAACCTCCCCACGTCCTCTGACACTATGACATGCATAGCTCCCAACCAACGAGCCGTCTCCACCTCGAAGGGCACCGGGTTCGCATCCGGGGCTTCATCGCTTACGTCCGCCCTGGGGAACCTGCCCGCGAACTCAACGCTTATCTCGGTATGATGGAGAGCGATCAGTGGTGATACCTTGACCGGGCCGCTCCTAGCCGGTTGCACCTCCCCCTTTCCCTTCTTGGGGGATAGGTAGCCGAAGAGATCGTCATCAGCGTACCTCACGGGATCGCCAACGTCAGTGAGTTGGCCGACCTCTGTGCTAAGGGGATCTATTTCAAATCCTTTCTCAGCTAACCTAGTTCTTATGGCCCTCCTTATGCATCTAGGGGACACAAAAGCCCTTATCTCCCTGTTCCAAGTGACTACCTTCTTCATCGGTATCCTAACTCCTACACCAGCGTCCGCATTCACGTTACCCGAGACGCCCAAGACCAAGGATATGAAGGCCCTTCTAGGCATGATCACACCTCCTGCTCGACCTCACTCTCCCTACTCTCACTCGTGAACACAGCCTCGTAAAGACCCGCGAGTATCGCCGTGCTGTACCTGTAGAACTCGTCTACAGTCCAAGACCTCTCCTCCTTGAGCTCGGAAGGTAGCGAGAGGCTTCGATCACAGTCCGTCATAACTGAGATTATTTGATCTACTAAAGCTCTCCTAAACCTCTCAGGAGTTAACTCAGATCTCAGAGAGAGTATAAAGCTCCTCATCTTGTTTCTAGCCGCTTCCCTCCCTCCTTGAGAGCCTCCAGATAGGCATTCGCGCATGGTCATACCGGCCCTGTAGGCCCACCTGTAGAGGCTGTGATGACCCTTATCCTGAGACATAACTAATCACTCACCAGGATCAGAAGTTATCGCGTATATAATATTGATGGACAATTTTTTCAGTGTAAGGACCCCCCTTGGAGGATTCTAGCAGTAATCTAGGGCTGCAGTATCCTCTCGTCCACTGGGATCCCTCATTCCCGAGTTGCTCAGGAGCGAGTTAACGGATCTCGTGGGATGGATCTGAATCGTTCTTGAGCTAACATTCTCCCTTCTAGGGCTGCCGACTCGTTTCAAAAGCCGATAAGATCTCTTTAAGCGTTTAAACGGGAGCTTTCGGTTTGAGGAGCGAACGCTCACACCTTCCTGTAGACGATCCAGATTATGGCTGCGCTCACCACCGCCTTGAACGCCATCTCCATCGGGTCGAAGGAGAAGGGCAGGTTTATGAGTACAGTTAACGCTGTCAGTAACTTCTCCCAACTGGTCATCCTCACCTTGAGTTCCGACGTCGGAGGAAGTAAGACCACTCTTCCCGAGGTCTCGTGGATGTAGTACTGCTTTATGTCGCTCTCCGCTGCTAACACCGCCATAGCGGCCGTCTCAACCTTGTAGCCTCCGGTCACGTTGAAGACGATCTCGCCCCTGCAGGACCTGACTACCCCTCTGACTTTCCTCACTAGGTCTCTGATCGCGTTATCGAAGTCCTGACTCCCGAATCCCCCGACCGCGTGTGAATTCACCCTCAGGCCTAGGGAACTGAGGTAATCGCTCAAAACATCGACTGTCAACCTTCCTGATTCCGTATCCGATCTCATCAAGTGTACTTCCTCGATGAAACTCCTGATATCCTCTACTTTTCCTCTCTTGACGTCCTCAATGTAACCGAAAAGACTGTTCAACTCGGCGCTAGCCCTCCTGGGGTCCTGCTTCAAGTAGCTGAGGATCTCACCTCTTAGGGAGGCCTTCTCTCCATCACTAAGCTCCTTCAGGAATCCCTCAATCTTTGACGGATCCCTAAGGGAGTTCTTGAGCTCGGGATGTTTCCAGAGGATCGATGAACATTGCAAAACTTGAGATTCCGCGAAGTTCCTGAGAAGGGAGATCCCACAGGCTATCACGTGACATTCAGTCATAGGGAACGCTCATTTGATCCTGATTATTAACTTAACGTACGGTCTCTTTGGGCAGGGTCATCGAAGGGTCGAGCTCGGTGGGATCGACCCGAAAGCTCCAAGGTGCATCATAGCTCCTTCCCTATGATCAGCTCGACGCCTTCCTCCCTAGCTCTCCTCCTCAGCTCCCTCGCGACACTTAGCTCAGCGGTCTCAGCCACCAGTATGAGCCTAGCTCTCCTCCCGTAGATCTTCTCCGCTCTCCTAGCTTTCCTGAGGAGCTTCTCGATCTCATCAGGTTCAGCGTGAGCGGTTACCTCACCCAAAACGAGAGGATCCTCCAGGAACAGATCTACTTCCTCCCCGTCCAGCGTCATCCGCTTGAGCTCAGCGTCTTCAGGTATCTCCCCGAACTTCCTGAAGAGGTCCGTCAGAAGCGTGCGAACGAACTGTTCGAACGTCATTCCGGCGAACTTACTGAGCTGTGAGAAGCCGTACATAAGGGACTCGCTCATCCTAGTCAGCTCTCTCTCGAACCTGTCCTGCCTCGCCTTGATCTCCTTTATCTCGAGGATCATCCTGTTGAAGTCCTCCCTCATCTTGGTCTGCTCTTCCTTCAGAGCCCTTATCTCCTGCCATATCTTGGTCTGCTCTTCCGCCAGCCTGTCCAAGTACCCAGTTAACCTCTCTATCTGAACTGAAATCGATAGTTCTGGCTCTATGTACTCGATCAGCTTTCTCGCAAGTCTTCTAGCTATCTCAGGGTTCTTCTCAAGCTCCTTGGAGAGCTCCTCTATGAGGGACATCATCAGGTTGATGGCATTCAACCTATTAAACCTTCTCACTCAGAGTTCACCTAGGTCTCGGTCGGGTTCACGATGGGTCCTTAGCTCCCTCAGTACACCCCGTGGGCTCTAGATAAAACTGGAGCTCAGAGCCCTGAGTCACCTACCGAGTCATCTCGGCACTGAGAGGACAGTGGGTCCTGTTCAGACGCTTGGGGTTGGACGATGAGATGCATAATTTCCGGAAATTTCTGCATTCCGGACAAATGTTGAGCGCTTTCAACACAAGAGAGATCTGAAGTGCTATCAGCTAGTGAACCCGTGAGGAGCTTGATCGAGAGATCTCACGAATTGTGTGATAATCATGACTGCAGTAGAGGAGAAGGAGGACTTAATGACGGAGGGCTCCTCCATCATATCTGCTAGAGAGGAGCTGAAGGGCAGTGCGGGATCAGCGTAACGAGCTACTATGACCCCCTAGAGGGGTCCTGAGGATCGCGTTCAGAGGTCCTAACACTTGAGCATGGAGATAACTAGGCTCCCCTAGCCGAGTGCGAAAGTGTTCCGAAACTTTCGAAGGGTCAAACCTATTTGGCAACCTTTAAATAAGCTGAGCGGCCAAAATGGATGATGAAACGCAAGCTCCTCATCAAAGGGGAGAGAGTGCAGGACATAGGTTACAGAGCGTTCCTCCTGAACCTAGCGAGCGATCATGGACTGATCGGTTTCCAAGCTCGTAACGTCGGTAGGGATGGGGTGGAAGCTATTTACGAGGGAGGAGCTGATTCCGTAAGGACTTTCGAGGCTGATGTCAGAGAACTGGCGCCTGAAGACGCTAAGGTTGAGGAGATCCTTTTCGAGGACTACGATGGTCCCGTGAGGGACATAGAGAAGTTCAGATCTCAATTCATGACGTTCCAGCTCGAAAAGATCATAGAGGTAGGGCTGGGCATGATCCAGAAGCAGGACGAGACACTAACTGAGCTCAGAGCCTTCAGGGAGGAAAGCAGGAGGAACCAGCAGCTCATGATCCAGAAGCAGGACGAGACACTAACTGAGCTGAGGGTTGCTGGAAGGAACCTTGAGACTCTCCTAGAGGATAGGTTAGCTTCTTTGGAGAGAGATGTACTGCTGATAAAGGAGAAGCTAGGGATAAAGTGAGTTAAATTAGAATGAGTTAAACGAGCTCAGCTTAAGTTAAGCGCCTTGATCGTTTCTGCGCCTTAGATCCCTAAGCGTGGCTGCAGTTAACTTGAGAAGAGCGGTAGGGTGTTGAGAGCTAGACAAACGTCAGAACGGTCGCGAGAGGTTTGAGCCACGGGGGAGTTAAGGGGGAGTAGAGTTCAGAGTTCGAACCTTAACGTATCCATCCTTCACGAACCTCCTGTAGAGACCCCCGCTCGAGCTAAGTGATCGCATGCAGCTCGAAGGGGTCAAGAGGCCGAGCTCTTTCCTCACTAGGGACTTGAAGTTCACTCTCAGCTTCCCGTCAACGATTTCCTTGAGCGTTATAGCAACGTCTATGTCGTTTGTTACCCTATAATCGCTCCTAAAAGTACTCTTAAACACGTAAACAATGATTAAATTTCCCTTAAAGAACTCAAACGCTAAGCTCTCGTCTTAGCGTAGGACCTCCGATTTCCCTGAACTCTAAATGCCTCTCAGCGTTCCCCATAGAAACTCTCCGCGTGATCAAAGATCCTAAATTAGAGTTTCGAGTAACTGCGAAAAGCTATGGGTCTTGGGGCGATCACCAATCTCCTTGGTCAGGATGTACTTTACGTAGAGCTAGAAGGCACTGCTCAATAGGAAGCCTTCGCTGATCGCTTCAGTAGTTTAGGTCAGGTGGGGTGTGGAACTTCGAGAAGGGGATTAGGTTTCCCGACGATGCTTCCTCTCACGCGATTAGCACAAGTCGAGGAGAGACCGCGATAGCCATTGAACCCTCCTTTATCGTACTTCAGCCCATATCCCTGGTAATTTAAAATAGAGATACCATTGATTCAATAAAGAAAAGTTTAATAATAAAAACTCACTTGAAGAGGAGCAAGAGGGCTATTGAGAAAGTCAAGTAAGCTGGTAGTATAGATGAGGGCCCTGAGTTCATCATGATCACTAGATAACTGCTCAAGTATGGGAGGTAAGCGTAGTACGGTAGCTTAACCCTTAAGTCCCTCCTCTTAGTGATTAAGGTGTAAAGACCTATTGAAATAGCTGAGATAGTGAACCAACCTAGGTAGTTACTCAGAGGTACTCCGAACCAATCACCTCGAGCGTACCACTTCCACAAGCCTAGCTCTACCATCACGGGATCAAGGGCTAGGTCCAAGAGCACCATGAGTAGAGGCGCTGCCAGTAGCTTCAGTCTTCCCGAGGTTAAGTAGGAAGCAGCTAGATAGCAAGTGTAAGCGTAAACTCCCCAAGCTATGATCACGGGGATCGGGACCCCGTGGAAGGTGAACCCTTGGAACTTGAGGTAGGAGTAGCTACCGAAGGGGAAGCCTACTTTCAAGCCGATGTACTCGAAGATGAACCCGAGGGTGGAGGCTAGGATCGGGAGAAGAGCTATGTACCTCATTTTAGGGATCATCAGCAGGAGTGAGGCTATGAATAGGATCAGCATCGAGAGATCAGCTAAGCTCCTGCTGAAACCAGCTAGGAAGGCGTTCAGCAAGTAGGCTAGTGTCAGCGAGAGGAAGGAGAGCTTCTCGAGGTATACCAGCAGGAGCATGCTGCATGCTGAGCGTCCAGCTTATAGTCTTGACTGGTACCCTGAGACTCGGTGCGACTCCATGGTGCGTAAGTCTAAAGTAAGACACGCAGTTATAAGCTCCAAGATCTCCATTAGCTGATGAGCGTGCTGAATCGGTTAGCTAACAGGATAGAAGAGCTTAGGGGCGAGATGGTATCCTCAATGCTCGAGATGATTCCCTTGAAGGGTATAGGGCCTGAGAACGGTGGAGATGGGGAGTTGAGGAAGGCTCAGTACCTCCAAGACCTCTTGGAGAGCATGGGCTTCGATGTAGAGAGGTTCGACTCAAGGGACGTTAGGGTACCCTCAGGGATCAGGCCTAACCTAGTGGTCAGGTACCCCGGTGGGTATAGCAGGAGCTTGTGGGTAGTGAGTCACATGGACGTCGTGCCCCCGGGCTCGGGTTGGGACTCAGACCCCTTCTCACCTTTGGTGAGGGAAGGGAGGATATACGGTAGGGGAGCTGAGGACAACGGGCAAGCTATAATATCCTCGATATACGGTCTGAAAGCTATCCATGACCTGGGGTTGGAGCCTGAGTACGGGCTCAACCTAGCTATAGTCTCAGATGAGGAGACTGGTAGCGAGCACGGAGTTAAGTACCTACTCTCCCAAGGGGTTTTCAGAAGTGGAGATATGGCTTTAGTACCTGACGCTGGGAACAGCGAGGGCACGATGGTAGAGGTGGCTGAGAAGGGCATACTCTGGCTGAAGGTCCGAGTTAAGGGAAAGCAAGCTCACGCTAGCACGCCCAACAAGGGGATGAATGCGAGCAGAGTAGCTATGAAGCTAGCTCTAGCTCTAGACGACTTACTTCACTCTAAGTTCTCAAGTGAGAACAAGCTGTTCGATCCACCTAGGAGCACGTTCGAGCCTACGAAGAGAGAGTCTAAAGTGGAGAATATCAACACTATACCCGGAGAGGACGTAAGCTACTTCGATTGCAGGGTGCTCCCTGAATACGAGTTGGATGAAGTGTTGAACCTGTCTAAGCAGGTGTGCGAGACCTTCAAGGGTTACGGAGTTGATATCGAGCTTAGCGTCGTAGAGAGGAGCGAGCCCTCCTTCACGGATCCGAGCTCAGAGGTAGTCGAACGCTTGAGGAGAGCTATCAAGCTGCTCAGGGGTAAGGAAGCCTTTCTTATGGGGATAGGAGGTGGGACCTGCGCTTCGCACTTGAGGAGGGCTGGAATAGAGGCAGCAGTCTGGATGACAACGGATGAGACAGCTCATCAACCTAACGAGTATTGCGTAGTGGATAACTTAGTTGAGGACGCTAAGGTGATAGCAGCTTTAACTCTTCCTGATTTAGGGACTTGAATAGGGATGAGAGCATCGATTAGCTATTCCATCAATAATAGAGAGCTTGCTTTCGGAGCGGTTCGTTGAGATCTTAATGACAGTTCAGGTGGAACTGCTCTGCACACTGAGTGCTTGTAATGTTTTATATTGCAGTTTACAGTTTTTTATTACACTTTGATATCAATCGCCGTCAGCTTCAGGATAGATAGGGAGCTCTAAGGAGAGGGTGAATAAGCTCAGGCATGTTAAATGGAGCGAAGTATAGTGAGAAGGGCTATCTAGGAGGGTTGAATGGTGGGACTCCATAGCGGAGATAAGGAGGTGGAGAGAGGTAGTAGTCGATGCCTCGGTCGTCGTGAAGTGGTTCGTTGAGGAGGAGCACTCCAAAGAGGCTAAAACTGCTGAGAGATGCTTATTCTATGGGTATTTTGGAGATCTCTTGCCTCAATCTTCTTCCTTATGAGATGTTCAACGTTCTTAAGTTCTCCGGAGCCTTCAGGGAGGAGAAAATTAAGGAGATCGCTGGCCTACTGGATGACCTCCAGCTCTCGTTGCATGACCTGAAGGAGGAGCTGGCTAGCAGGTCCGTGGAGATCGCGATAGGAAAGGGTCTGACTATTTAAGATGCCTCCTATATCGCTCTCACTGAACTCAAGGGGACAGTGGTCTACACGGCTGACGAGAAGCTCATTAGGAAAGCAGCTAAAGCGAGACACATAATGGATTTCGGGATCTAACTGCCCTCAACTGAAAGAATCTCGATACCCTATATCTCTGATGGGTTGAAGCTTGAGATATTTAGAGCCGGTCAGACCAATCGGGTGTTCATCATAGTCAAGCTGCTATCTTCAAGCTCAGCATCCTGAAGGATAGCTAATCAGGGGCTTAACTTGAGTATAACGTCAGCTCTTCTCATCAGCTCCTCAACTAACTCCCTTTCCCTCTCATTGAGTCCGCTCCCCTTATCGTCGAATTCCCCCTTCCCGTAGTAAGCGTTCCCCAGGAAGGTCTCGGAGGAGCTTATGCAATCTAAGATCAAGCTGAGGTCCCCGGAGTGCAGGTAGATCGTGATGTCGTTCATGACCAGCACTCTAGTTGGCTCTTGAAGAAAAATTAGGAGGAGGGGCTTAGCGATGCTCTCATTGATTCTAGCGAGTCTCAGCACTTCCTCAGAGTCCCTCCCCTCAAGTCTAGGGGCGTGGAGTCCCTCGGGCCTGAGGTACCTGGAGCCCTCGGGCAGCCTGAGGTAATTAGTCAGCCTCCTCCCTAAGCCCTCCTTCTCAGGCGCTAGGTCTATCACAGTGACTTCCTCATCCTTAACTAAACTCAGGATCCCACTGAGGATCTGAGCGGTGAGCTTCGTCTTTCCGCTCCTAATCTTGCCAACTATGAGCGTCTTCCTACCTATCAGAAGATCAGGCGATGGTATCCTTAGTGATTCCAATCCTCCTTAACACCTCCAGTATCAAGCAGCCAACTATACAGCCTGGGATCGAGCTCATAGCCCAGGAGGTCCAAGTGGCTAGCAGCACGAGGGACCTGCCGACGATAGGGGCTACTAAGTAAGTAGCTATCGTACCTCCTATGAGCACAGTGCCTAAGGGCTCGGTGAGAGCCGATAACTCCCTCCTGACCTTAGCCCTGCTGAGGAGCCAGGAGGAGATGCCCACCACGAGGGCTCCGGGTATCCCACCGGGGTAGGCGAAGACAGTACCGGTGCCTATAGCTATCCTCACCGTCCCTACTATCAGAGCTACGAGAGCTGCCCACCAAGGACCGAGTAGCACCCCCGTCAGAGCGTTGATCATATGCTGCCCCGGGTAGACCCTGAAGGCCAGCACGGGGAATGAGAGAAAGGGTGAGATCACTATGCCCAGAGCTGAGAAGACGCCAGCCAACACTGCTTTCCTCAGAGATAACTTCATGAGGACACCTCCCTTACTATGTTAGCTAACTTGACAGCATCGCTCCCTAAGAGCACTATCATAGGCTCCTTCCCCCAGTCCCCCTTGTGGAATATAACGTCAGGGACGCTCCCTACCCTCTCCACAGCTGTTCTCACGCCCCAAGGTACAGTAGCTCCCTCCTTAGCTTTCACCTCAGGGGGCTCTTCCCTCCTATCGTACCAAGAAACCCTCAGCCCCAGTCCCCTCAGCTTGGCTAGCACCTCCTCGCTGTGAGCTATGTTCACCGCAGCCCTCACGCTTTGATCGTAGCTCCTAGCCGCTAGCACGTACCTAGCCAGGTGTCGGCTCGCCCCGAACTCAGGGTAAGCTGAAGCTTTGAGCCTCCTGCCGATCAGATGCAGCCTTCCAGGGATGGCAGCGACGTCCTCAAGGCTGTCAGCGTAAGGCAAGCTCATCGCTACATTCACCCCGACTTCAGGAGTTATCTTAATAGCATCCTCAATGCTCTCAAGGATCTTAACAGCCTCAACTACCCTCAGGATCGTGTTGTACCTCTCCGACTCCTTGTAGAGGTGAGCCATAGGGTTGAGAGGACCGTAGCCACCTCCTACGGGTAGGCCGTACCTTATAGCTTCAGTGACCAGTAGTTTAGCCGTCCTGAAGGCCTCCTCAACGCCCCTACCCTTAGCTAGCTCTGCTGTCATAGCCGCTGAGAAGGAGCAACCCGTCCCGTGGGTGTTCCTGCTCTTAACCCTAGGAGCTCTTAGCTCGATGAACTCACCTTCATGCAGCAGGATGTCGATGCTCTCGCTACCCTCTATGTGACCTCCTTTCACCACTACAGCTTGAGGCCCTAGCTCAGCTATCAACTTAGCTGCCTTCCTAACGTCCTCCGAACTCCTCACCTCTATGCCACTGAGTACCTCAGCCTCCCTAGCGTTAGGAGTGATCACCTTAGCTAGAGGGAGGAGGTGATCTACTAACGACTTTATAGCTTCCCTCTTGAGCAGAGGAGCACCGCTCTTCGCTATCATAACGGGATCAACCACTAAGGGGAACCTGTACCTTCTGACCTCCTCAGCTACAGCTTCTATTATCTCTGACGTGTGGAGCATCCCCGTCTTAGCGGCATCAACCCCTATATCCCTGACTACAGCTTCTATCTGCGCTCTTATCACATCTATGCTCACGTCCTGCACGGCAGTAACTTCTTAGTGTTCTGAGCAGTTATAGAGGTTATAGCTACTGTTCCATGAACTCCTAAGGCAGCGAAGGTCTTTAAATCAGCTTGTATACGGCTCCTCCACCTGAATCGCTCCCGGCTATAGTCAGAGCTACGGGGACCCTCTTAAGATCTATCCAGACCACGCTTCCACCTCCCCATTATGTACTGAGCAGTTAAGGATGTTATGAAGGAAGGCATGCTCGCCCCTAATTCAGGGGCGTAGAGAGCGATAGCGAAGTAGGCGAGGAGACCTAGGAACCAGGAAAGGAAGGATCTCTTCACGACCTTAGGAGTTGCGCTGTAGAACTCCTCAAGTTTTAAGTTAACTCTTCTGACTAAGAAGTACTCAGATATAACGACACCGAAGAGAGGGATGAAGGAAGCCCCTATGAGCAGGAGAAACCACTCGTAGTTAGCTAGAGGCACTGAGTAAGCGAGTAAAGCTGATAGCAATATGACAGCCACTATCACCTTCCACTGCCTCAGCTTCGGGAAGGCGTTTTGGAGCGAGAGGGCTGAGGAATAGACGTCAGCGTAAGCGTTATCGGTCTCATCAACTAGTATAGCTATTAGAGCTACGCTGCCAAGGTAGAGGCCCAATATAGAGGCTGCTACGAATTCTTGACCAGAGATAGCAGCTAGAACTGCCCCCAGGAAGTAGAACCAAGTGTTAGCTACTGTGTAGCCAACTAGAGTTCCTAAGAAGCCTGAACTGGCCTTAGAGCTGAACCTGTTGTAATCAGAGACTAGGGGCATCCAGGAGATAGGCATCGCTATGACCAAGTCCAGAGCTAGAGTGAGCGGTAGCTCTCCCGTACCAGCTGAGTGAAGCTCCTTAGCTGAGACTTGGTAAGTTATCCATATGGTCGAGGCTAAGACGAGCCAGACAGCGAACCTCTCGATCCACTTCCTGACGAAAGCTAGAGGTCCTCCTATCGCTAAGCCTAACACTATGAGAGCGAACAGAGTGAGCCAGACAGCCCTGAAGCTCTCACCACCCCATATGAGCGAAGCTGAGTCCATCATGACCTTCAGCTCGAAAGCCGTCCAGCCTACTAGCTGGAGAAAGTTAAGGGAGGTAGCTAGGTAGGAGCCGTAAGTACCGAAGATAGGTCTCAGCGATACCATCGTCGGCACTCCGTACTTAGAGCCTATCGTCCCTACTAGGGCTAACAGCAAGCTCCCTATCAGCGAGCCTGTGAGTGAGATGAAGAAGGCCTGCTCTATAGTGAGTGATGGTACTAGCAGCGCTCCAGCTTGTAACACGAGTAAGCCCACACCTAAGCTGAACCAAAGGAAGAAGAAATCCACTCCTCTCAGTATCCTCGCTTCCTCCTTAACGGGCTCTATCCCCCACTCAGGAGGAGCCCTCAGGATACCTCTTCTCTCAGTCATCGTTCCCCTCCCGAAGACGCCGGAGGGGGGCGGCCAGCATAAGGAGAAGGGCGCTTTCCCTACGCCGGCATTACCCGGATCAGGTTCTAGGGGTCGGCAGCACACCAGCTGCCCTCTCAGCCGGGTTTTTCCCCAGCTCCCCCGGCGCCCTCTAGGGTCTGTGCGTAAGATTTACTTAAAAGTTTTTCAGTTAGGGAAGCTTTACATAATTGAGGGGCCTGAATAGGTGTTCGCAATGATCCTACTGAATTTCATATCGACGATTTTAGGGTTTAAGAGTTGAACTACACGTTAAATCGGGAAGAAAGTTTTGGGAATATAAATCTAATTCCTGAGGAGCTTCTTGATCGTTATATAAATTAGTTTAACGTCATTGATGATCCTTAAGATCCTCCTTTTTATCTTCTAACACTCCCCGATCTTCTGTCTTTCAGAGGAACCCCTTGCATCATGGGCAAGGCTCTAGACTTCAGCTTTCATCAAGAATTTTTAGTAAAAATTATTAATTCAATAAAATGTTCATCAATAATAGGGATTATTAACAATAAATTTCTACAGTTTAACTGCTAGAAGG
>JAVQRZ010000092.1:0-15354 GCA_033582115.1 Candidatus Korarchaeum sp.
GTCACTTACGAGGATATAGGAGGACTTAGGGAGGAGATTCAGAGGATAAGGGAGATGGTAGAGCTACCATTGAGGCATCCGGAGTTGTTCAGGCACTTAGGGATAGACCCACCTAAGGGAGTGCTCCTCTTCGGCCCTCCCGGAACCGGGAAGACCTTACTAGCTAAAGCTGTAGCTAATGAGAGCAACGCTCACTTCATAAGTATCTCAGGTCCTGAGATAATGAGCAAGTACTACGGTGAGAGCGAGAAGAGGTTGAGGGAGATATTCGAGGAGGCTGAGAAGAACGCTCCATCGATAATATTCATAGATGAGCTTGATTCGATAGCTCCCAACAGGAATGAAGTAACAGGAGAGGTTGAGAGAAGGGTAGTAGCTCAACTTCTAGCTTTAATGGACGGCTTGAAGGGTAGAGGGGAGGTCATAGTTATAGGGGCTACTAACAGGCCTGAAGCTATAGACCCAGCTTTGAGGAGGCCTGGTAGGTTCGATAGGGAGATAGAGATAGGTGTGCCTGACAGGGAGGGTAGGAAGGAGATACTGATGATACACAGTAGGAACATGCCTTTAGCTGATGACGTTGACTTAGATAAGTTAGCTGATATAACTCACGGTTTCGTAGGGGCTGATCTAGCTGCTCTAGTCAGGGAGGCAGCGATGAGGGCCTTGAGAAGACTCATGAGGGAAGTTAATCTATTAGAGAGTGATAAGCTACCTCCTGAAGTACTGGAGAAATTGAAGGTAACGATGGACGACTTCATGGAGGCTTTCAAGGACATAACGCCCTCAGCCCTCAGGGAGGTGGTGGTCCAAGTACCGAACGTGAAATGGGATGACATAGGAGGGCTTGAGAGCGTGAAGGAGGAGCTAAAGATGGCTGTAGAATGGCCTCTGAAGTATCCAGAGCTATTTGAAGCTAGTGGAGCGAGACAGCCTAAGGGAGTGCTCCTCTTCGGCCCTCCCGGAACCGGGAAGACCTTACTAGCTAAAGCTGTAGCTAATGAGAGCGAGGCTAACTTCATAAGCGTCAAGGGACCTGAGCTCTTGAGCAAGTGGGTCGGTGAGAGCGAGAAGGCCGTTAGAATGATATTCAGGAGGGCCAGGCAGGTAGCGCCTGCTATAATATTCATCGATGAGATAGACTCTATCGCTCCGGTAAGGGGTTACTCGAGCGATTCAGGTGTCACAGAGAGGGTGATAAGTCAGCTGCTCACTGAGATGGATGGCCTAGAGGAGCTCAGGAAGGTGGTCGTGATAGCTGCTACTAACAGGCCTGATCTCATAGATCCAGCTCTTCTCAGGCCGGGTAGGTTCGATAGGCTGATATACGTCCCCCCACCCGATAGGGAGGCGAGGCTCCAGATCCTGAGGATACACACTAAGGACAAGCCCTTAGCTCCTGATGTCAATCTAGAGGAGTTAGCTGCGAGGACTGAAGGCTACACAGGAGCTGACTTAGCGAGCCTAGTGAATCTCGCGACTTTAATGGCTCTCAGAGAGCATATAAACAAGTACAAAGATCCCAAGGAGGCCACAACCCATAAATCCGAGCTTCTAGTGACTAAGAGGCACTTCGAGGAAGCGATGAGGAAGGTCAGGCCCTTAGGGAAGGAGGAGATCGAGAGTTACAAGAGACTAGCGGACGAGTTCATGAGGAGGGTCTCAGCTTAACGCCCTCTTGATCTCCGCTCCTTTTTATTTTTCCACATGCTTCTCAACATATGCCCCTAAGAGTTGGTATCAACGGGTTCGGTAGGATAGGCAGGCAGGTTTTTAAAATAGGGTTGAGGAATCCCAAGCTGGATTTCGTCGCTATAAATGATGTGGCTGAACCCAGAGTGCTCTCATACCTGCTCAAGTACGATTCGATCTTCGGGAAGTTCGGGGGAGCGGTGACTTACGACAGGTCATCGATGTTCGTCGATGGAAAGGAGATAAGGGTCTTCAGCCAGAGGGACCCGTCGGCCATCCCCTGGGATGAACTAGGGGTTGATCTGGTCGTGGAGTCCTCCGGAGTCTTCACTGGGAGGGATGAAGCAGCCAAGCATCTGAGGGGTTCCGTCAAGAAGGTAGTGATAACTGCACCCTCCAAGGGCGAGTCCGCGGATTACACTGTGGTTATGGGAGTTAACGAGGAAGGTATTGACGTGAAGAAGCATTACGTGATAAGCAATTCCTCATGTACGACTAATGCATTCGCGATAATGGTTAAGGTCTTACATGAGAGGTTCGGAGTCAGGAGAGGAGTCATGACCACCGTGCATGCTTACACGAACGACCAGAGGATATTGGATGCCCCTCACTCCGATCTCAGGAGGGCTAGGGCCGCAGCTATCTCTGTAATTCCGACCTCAACAGGAGCGGCCAAGACGATAGAGCTCATCTTCCCGGAGCTCAAAGGGAGGCTCTCAGCGATAGCCTTAAGGGTCCCTACCTTTGACGTCTCGGTAGTGGACTTCGCCGCGGAGCTGAAGAGGAATGTTAGCGTTGAGGAAGTGAATAAAGCATTCGAGGAGGAGGCTAAAGGGAGGTTAGCCAAATACCTAGAGATAGCTGAGGATCCTATAGTATCGATAGATTTGGTCGGTGATGAGCACAGCGTGGTCTTCGATCCCTCGCTAACCCAAGTAGTGGACGGTAACTTAGTCAAGGTGTTCGGATGGTATGACAACGAGTGGGGGTACTCAGCTAGAGTGGTTGATCTAATTGACTACCTGAGGGAGAGGATGGGGATCAGTTGATCAACTACCGACCTCCTCTCTCTTTAGGAACTCAAGTAAGATAAGGTCGGGATTTATGAGGTGAAGTAACGTAACTCATTCTAAGTATATTGCTGGCCTTCCGGGGAGGGCTCTGCCTGCTCTCCTCTTTGGATCGTAAGAAGGATCGTCCTCATCATCGACTATGACCTCCATCCCGAGCTTCCTCCTTAAGTACTCCTTAGAGGACTCTACGACCCGCTTCTCCAACTCTTTCTCGGGGAGCCAAGGCCAACCTCCACTAGCTAATTGCTTAACTATCTCGTAGACGGAATTAGCTCTCTCCCTGAATCGGCTCTCCTTCAGGAGCTCGGGTACTATCTTCCTAGGGTCGAGACCCAACTCCACTTTAAGCTCCTCTACCCTCTTGAAGAGATCGTACTTCCAAGAGGAAGCTATGTAAATGTAGAGCCTGCTTCCTGATATGTTTACTGAAGTTACATTCTTAACGTCATCTACTATATTAGATATAACCTTGTAAGCGATCTCAGCTTCTCTGTACTCCGGCACCTCATCATATGACGGCCATGGAGCGGTTGAGACGAAACCCTCTTCTTCAATCGTTTCCCACACCTCTTCAGCTAAATGAGGTGCGAATGGGGAGAGCAACCTAGCCCAGATGCTTATCAGGAACTTCATGAGTGGTCCATTGACATCAGCTCCCTTGACATCAAGGTACTCCTCTACCTCGTTCAGGAGTAGGTAGATCACGTGATGAATCGCTTCTCTAGTCCTGCACTCCTCCATAGCATCGGTCGCCTCCTTAACGTGAGATCTGAGCATACTGACGATCCACATATCCCAGAGGTCCCTCACTGAGAGTTCTTTCTCAACCTCTTGAATCCTTCAGCTAAATCTAAGATCCTGAACAGTCTCTTGAGCGTGCTAGTTGCTACTATCGGTGAGAAGTCAGCGTCCGAAGAGAGTTCTGCTGAACCGAGTACTGAGACCTTATAGGATCAGCTCCAAACATCTCCACAGCTTGAGCTATCGGTATTATGTTCCCTAAGGATTTAGACATCTTCTTCCCTTCCATCGTCACTGAGCCGTTCACGACTATCTGCTTAGGCCAGAGCTCCTTGGGGAATATAGCTACGTGATTGAATATGAGGAAGGTGAGGTGGTTCCACACGAGGTCCCTCCCGCTGTGCCTTGAATCGAGTGGGTACCAGTAGAGGAACTCCTCCCTCATCCTCCTGAGGGTCTCCTCGTCGATGCCCTTGTTACTAGCTATACCCTTAGGGTCTCCCCTCCCTAGGAACACGTAATCGAAGATCTCGTCATCCAACTTACTGGGGTCCACCTCCCCCGAGTTTACGTACTTGCTTATCGTGTAGAAAGCCATGTATATAGTTGAATCGCTCAAGCTCTCTATAATCCAGTCTGGATCGAAGGGTAGTCTCGTTCCGAGACCGCTCTTCCTAGCGCAAGCCTTCTCCCTCATCCACCCTATGGCTTCCTCGAACTCCTTCCTCAGCTCCTTTGGTACTATCCTCATCTCCCTCAAGGCTTCCCGCGTCAGCTCCTTCCACTCCGAGTTGGAGTAGTCTATGAACCACTGATCCTCAACCACCTTGACCAGGACCTTAGCGCCGCACCTACAGTACACAGGTGAGTTCGCGATCTCGAAGAATGTATGAGCCTTCCCATCCCTTATCAAGTCCTCCTTAACTTTCTCCTTAGCTTCACTCACCGGTAAGCCAGCGTAAGCCCCTGTATTAGCTTTCATCCTGCCTGTGTGATACTCCTTTGAATAGACGAGCTGCGTGGCCTCCTCAGCCTTAGGGTCAAGCTGATCGCTCACCCTCAAGGACTCAACAGCGTCCCTAGCTGGGATCTCCGAGAAACCCTCTACCTCTATTATCGATATGGGCTCGATCCCCTGAACTAAGCTGATATCTAAACCGTAAGCTCTCAGGATCTCGGACCTGAGCTTCAGGTCCCTGAGCGCGAGGAAGTCGTAAGGGGCGTGGCCAGGGACGGACATCACCACACCGCTTCCGTAGTCAGCTCTGACGAAGCTAGCTGGGAGCACCGGGACGTAACCTCCTGTAGCTGGGTTCCTGAAGAACCTACCTACGAGTTCTTTTCCCCTTAATCTACCTATCTCCCTCACGTCGAACCCTTGGAACTTGAGTTTCAAGAGAGCCTCCTCCGAAAGGACCCACCTCTCCCTCTCGACCTCAGCGATCACGTACTCCAACTCGGGGTTCACCCATAT
Source organism: Candidatus Korarchaeum sp. (assembly GCA_033582115.1). Lineage (GTDB taxonomy): Archaea > Korarchaeota > Korarchaeia > Korarchaeales > Korarchaeaceae > Korarchaeum. Next base: position 4,981 of record JAVQRZ010000092.1, read on the forward strand.
GTTGGTAACTCCGAAGACCGTCTCAGGCCTGTAAGTAGCTGTAAGTAGCATGATAGAATCTCCTTCGAACTTTATCAGAGTGGTCTCAGCGATCTCAGGTTCTACATCGCCCTTAGTATCGTGCTGACCTACAGCGTTATCGCACCTCGGGCACCACCCTACAGGATGCTTTCCTTTAGTTAGGTAGCCTTTCTCATGGAGCTTGTGGAACTGCCACGTGATGAACCTATTGTAAGCTTGATCTATGGTGGTGAACTCCCTCCTCCAGTCTATAGAGTACCCCATCAGCTTCATCCCCTTCTTTATCTCCTCGTGGAAGTACCTAGCCATCCTCAGAGGATCCTCCAGCTCCTTGAGGACTCCCTCAGGTATCCTGTAGACTTCTGAGAACAGGTGGATTAACTCAAGATCCCCTTCCCTAAGTCTCTTAGCCATAGCTAGTATCGGCGTGCCCGTGTAGTGGAAGGCCATGGGGAAGAGCACCTTATAGCCCTGCATCCTCTTGAACCTAGCGTAAGCATCCGTGAGACTGTAGGTCCTCCCGTGGCCTATGTGCTGCGGGCTGTTAGGATAGGGGTAAGCTACAGTCAAGTAGAACTTCCTCATGGAGAAATCCGGATCAGCTTCGAATAATTTAGACTGCTCCCACTTGACTTGCCACTTTGTTTCAATATCTCGGATTTTCCTGACAATATCTTCCGCAGACATTTACCTCACTCCCGAATGGGCTTGGGCTCCTCTGAATTCTGGGAGGGCCCGGAGTCCTCAGATAGTGTACAGAGAGGTATCTCGGTATCACTAAGCCCTGAGATGTATCGGGTTTTTCTCAAGGATACCGTGAAGCTCAGGGGATTAGCTTTAATAGAGTTAGCTTGGGTAATCTCTGGGCTTATCCAAGGGAAAAAGTGGTGGGGAATGGGGAGGAAGATCAGGTTACTATTATGTCCAGCATGCGGTAGCTTAAATATAGGGAAGGCGTCATCCTTCTCAGGGTGGTTACTTCCCGATGAGTACGTTTGTCCTGACTGCGGTTACAGAGGACCTATAGTAGGGGAAGTAGAGGTAGATAAGGATGAGGTCAGGGAGGGAACCTAGGGGCGTTGAATCCCTCTATAAGGTAATTGAAGACCTTGGTTTGAACGAATACGCTAAGATATCAGTTCTAGGGAGTATGATCAAGGTGGAGGTTAAGTACGACCCACTGGAGAAGGAGAGGAAGAATCTAAACTCCTATAAAGTTAAACTTAAATCTATTAATCCTCAAAACGACTCTACTTCAGGGCAGTTAATTCAACAAATAGAGCAGCTCCTGAGGAGGGTTGAACTAGCTAGGGTCGAGAGGGTGCTAGTCGCGGTTCCCTCACCAGATGGGTTGAAGCTGTTAGAGGATCAGTTGGTATCGATACAGAAGGACATAGTCTACAGGAAGGTGGAGATGGATGAGTTGAGGAAGCTAGTAAGGCTCTTCCTCTCGTACGTGAGGGAGTACCTGAGGGGCTTTCAGTGACTGTCTATCAGCTTGTTGATCAGTCATCCGTCCAGCGGGAATTCAATAAATAAAAAGCTGATGAAATTTAAATAAATTTCCATATTTGTAGTTATTAAAAAATATAGGTGAATTATCGTAGTATATAATTACCCAAATATTTATTAAGTTGGTTGGTTAAGTGATCTAGGGTGGTAACGTGGTCCTGCTAAAGTCCCACGTGAGGATATTGAAGGAGCTAGTGAGCAGAGGCGACAAAGGTGTGACAGCGAGCAAGTTGATTTCTAAACGAGAATATAGAATAAAAGTAATAAAATTTCTAGAAAGCGAAGGACTTGTTAAGGTTTCTTATAGTGGTGGCGGCATGCGTGTCTACGCCACCGAGAGGGCTAAGAAGCTCCTTGAGAGGATAGAGAAGGAAAGACCAGAACTTTTAGTCAATAGTTAGATCTTCAAACCTATCTATGAAGTAATTAGATCCTACTATTCTCCTTCCGACGCATACGACCTCGCAGCCAAGTTCCCTTCCGGCCTCAATATCCCATTGAGTATCTCCGAAGAACAAGCAACCCTCTGGCCTCACTCCGAGTTCTTTAATAGCAATCCTCAACTGCTCCTTCCTATCCAGAGAGAGTTCCCTAGTTACTATAGCGTCGAAGAACCCTAAGATACCAAGTCTCCCAAGTGTAGTGATAGCTGGCTTCCTCGCCTGTAGGGTCACTAGAGCCACTTTAAGCCCACGCTCCTTCATCCTCTTAAATATCTCCACTATTTTCGAGTTGAACTCAGCACTTTCAGAGGCTTTCTGCTCGACTTCCTCAACTATCCTGAATGCAGCCTCTTCTTCAGCCTTGTTCCTAGCTGCTTTAGGTATGTTGGGACCCAGTGGTTTCAGAGGATGGTCCCAACCCATCTCCCTCCTGATCCTCTCCCTCAGGAAGTCCCAGTCTATCCCCAAGTCCACGATAGTGCCATCCAAATCTGTTATCACTGCTTCCTTACCTTGAAGAAGTTCGTCGAGTCGCACTTTCCGCACCTCAGGTATACTCCGAACCTCCCCTCCCTCGCCGACATCGGGCTCCCGCATCTCGCACACCTCACCGGCGTGAGGTCGCAGTTAGAGATGCACCTCACGTAACTCTTACTCCTACCTCTTTTAGTCTTAACCTTCCCGCTGACCAGAGGTAACCCGCAAGCGCACTTCCTACCTTCAAGCCCCTCGCCCTTCATCAAGTTATACTTGACATCGCACCTCTCAGGGAAGTTAGAGCAAACTAAGAAGTAGCCATAGCTACTCTTCCTCAGGTTTAGGGTACTGCCGCACTTAGGACAATCACTCGAGTTAAGAGCTCTCTTGTACTCCAATAAAGCTGCATAAAGCCTCTCGGAAATGGAAGACTCGTTCTTCTTGAACTCCTCCATTATCTCAGTGAGGCTCCCAAGGCATTCATTGAGGAAAGCATTGGGATCTAAATTACCCACTTCTATCTCATTCATCCCCCTCTCTAGCTTCGCGGTGAGCTCCGGATTCGTTAAGGAGGGGACAAACTCCTCTAGGACCTCGATAACAGCTTCCCCTAACCTAGTGGGCTTGAAGTTGCTTGCATTTAAATAACCTCTCTCCTTCAGCGTATCGATCACTTGGATCCTCGTGTTCTTAGTGCCGAGACCAAGTCTCTCCATCTCCTTGATTAGGGAGACGTGGGAGTACCTCTTAGGAGGCTGAGTCTCTATCCTCAACCTTGACCTCGATCACCCTCAGCTCATCCCCATCAGTTACTTCAGGCATCCTAACCTCTCTCTTAGCGTAAGGGTAGACCTTGAGCCAACCCTCGTCGATGATGCGGTAACCTGAGGCCCTGAAGGAGAACCCACTCACCTCAGCGTCCACCTTAACCCTCCTCACGAGGGCATCGGGCGAGAGCGTAGCTAGGTTCCTCCTCGCTACGATCTCATAGACCTCCCTGTACTTACCTTCCAGCTTACCCTCGGGCACACCAACTACGTGTATCGTCGGGTGAGCTGGATCGTCCTTCTCCCCCTCCACGGCATCACTCCTCACGTTAGCGAGCACGAAAGAAGCTTCTTCCATTAAAGGGGGGTAACTAGCTATCAGCTTCACCATACTCAAGAAATCGTCCCTCTTCCAGCTCTTAGGGTACTTCTGACTCTCAGTACCTATGTAGCTTATCAATCCTGACTCGTAGAGCTTCTGAGCTATCCCGCTCGTCCTGTCAGCTATCTGCTTAGGCGTGAGCCCTGTTATAGTGCTCACCTCGACTTGGAGCGAGGTCCCGTCGAAGGGAGGAGGTGGTTTCAGCTTCCTCTCCTCTGACCTCACGCTAACCCTTAGGACCTTTCCTCTGACTGCTTCAACTGCTCTCGATGCGTAATCAGCATCCCATACCCTCTCCTCGCCCTTAGGAGGTATTAACTCAAGCGAAAACCCCTTATCAACCTCGACATAGACCCTGTAGTACTTTTTAGGGGTGAAATCCCTTATCTCTCGCTCTCTTTTGACGATCATGGAGAGAGCAGGGCCCTGAACCCTACCCGAACTGAGCACCTTGACCCATCCCTTCCTCCTCACGCTCAGTGTTAAGCCTCTGGAGACGTTAGCTCCCCACTCGAGGTCAACTACCCTCCTCACCCAACCTGCTTGAGCCCTACTGTGATCGAAGGGCTTGAGCTTCCTGAAGGAACCCTTTATCTCCTTAGCGTTGAGCGAGGAGAACTCCATCCTGAGCACTTCCTTTCTCCCCTCCCAGTTCAACGCCCTCATTATCTCTAGGGCTATGGAGCTCCCTTCCACATCGAGGTCCGTAGCTACTACGATCCTCTCGGATTCCTTACCTAGCTTCCTGAGGAGATTCAAGTAACCTTCTTTGCCTCTCACTTCCCTCAGGACGAGCTTCTCAGGAGGTATTACTGATGGGTAATCCCACCTCCCGGGAGGGTAGTCCAGCTCGAGCAGGTGACCCGCTGCTGGAGCGACGTAGTAAACCTCACCATCCAGAAAGAACCTGTAGTAAACTATCTTACCGTGCTTGAGCTTCTCAAAACTATTGGATAGCATCGAAGCCACTCTACTAGCCACGTTCGGCTTCTCCGTGAGTATCAGCGTGGTCATAATGTTGTCCTAAGCTCTAGCTCTCCAGTTAATATAAGCGCATTACATCTCACAGCACTAGGATTTATCAGATGGATTCCCTGAACTTCGGTGAAACATGAGGAGAGCTTGCTTACCATTTCTGTTGATCTTACTGCTTATAAGTCCTAACTTAGTGTTATCAGCACCTCCTCGCACTCTAGTGGTTTCTAATGGTGCTCCTTGCGTAGCAGGCGATGCTACTTTCACTAGCTTGAGCTCAGCTGTAGCAGCAGCTAACCCGAGCGACAGGATAGTGGTGTGCCCTGGTACCTACAGGGAGAACGTTAGGGTGACAAAGAGCAACCTAGTGATCGCAGGATTAGGTGAACCATCCTCCATCGTAATAGAAGCTTTAAACACGACAAAGCACGTTATTGAAGTGATAAATGCAAGAAACGTTACGATAAGCAATTTATCACTGAAAAGAGCAATTGGTTCCCAGCAAAGTGGGCTTTACGCTTACTACTCGAGTGAGAGCTCTTTCAGGAACATCTTAGTTGTTGAGAACTACTTCGGGTTGAACTTAGTTTCGAGCTCAGGTATAAGAGTGGAAGGCTTGATCTCTGAGAACAACACGAACGCTGGAGTCAACTTAGAGGGCAGTGTCGCTTGCACGCTCTCAAGAATGAACGTGAAGAGGAACAGGATAGGCTTGATCTCTCTGCTCAGCTCGGATATCAGGGTGAGCAGATCGGTATTCAGTAGTAACTCCGAAGGGGGCTTACTCTTGAAGTACTCGGATAACAACACAATAAGCTACGTCGAAACGAGGGAGAACGGGTGGTACGGCATCTACCTCCAGAGGTCTAAGAACAATCTGATCGCTAATTCGAGCTCCTTGAATAACAAAGCCTTAGGTGTCGACGGCTACGGTCTCTACGTATACCAGGGATCTAACTGGAACTCAGTTCAGAACATCACAGTGAAGGATAACGTGTACGGCATTAAAGTTTACAGTAGTGATGCTAATATGATAAATGCCTCTCTGATCAATAACTCGGTAGCAGGCATCTTGGTCGAGAGCAGTAGAGGGAACAGGATCAGCGGTACTGTGAGAGGGAGTATCTTCGGAGTCTGGATCTACAGCGGGAGTGAGAACGAGTTCTCAGGAGACTCAGGGTACAATAGGTATGGAGTGCTCATCTCAGAATCCGAGAAAAACGTCATTAATGGGGCTATAATCCACGATAATGTTTACACAGGGATAGTAGTGGAGGGTAACTCCTCAATAGGTAACGTCTTCACTAAGATATCCTCCTACAACAACACGATACTAGGGGTAGACCTAGGAGGGGATTACGTAACTAAGAATGACGGGAGGCTGACAGAAGGCCCCAATCACCTTATCGACTACCCTGTGCTGATGTGGGCCGGTGTTTACGGTAGCAGGATGATAGTCAGAGGTTACTTGAACATTGAGGGCAACTCCTCAGCCAACCCTACCTTCAATAACGCTGAGGTAGAGATATATCAGTCCACAGGACATCCTAGTGGCTACGGAGAGGGGTTCAAGTACCTAGGAAGCTTGAAGGCTGTTAATGGGATCTTCATGGGATGGATAGATCTTCCCTGAGGACCTGCACGGCAAAGGGGTAAATATAACTTCACTAGCAACTCTGATGCCCCATGGAAGCTCGGAGTTCGGTCCTAGTATATTCGCGCCTCCTCTAAATACCAACGTAACTTTAGTGAAATCCGTCGATCCCTCAGTGGTCACTCCCGGTTCTGTGGTGAGAGTATCGCTCCTCCTGACTAATTACGGAAATGGTACTGCTTACAACGTGACGCTCACAGATTCCCTACCTGAAGGGATGTCCTACGTCATGAACACAGCTAAGGTGAACGGGAGCTCGATCGAGCCTACTGTCAGTGGGAATAACCTCAGCTGGGTTCTGAACGTCCCCTCTGAGAGCAACTTACTGGTGGAGTTCAACGTCACGGTGAACGCGCCTCCAGGAACTGCCCTTGAGAACGTAGCTGTCTTCAGTTCCCAGGAAGGCTCTGGGAGCGACTCTAGTGAGGTTAACGTAATATCGCCACCTGTCATAAGGGTCAAGAAGCTTGCTTCACCTACTAACATCAAGGTAGGGGATAAGGCGAGCTATACGGTGGTCGTAAGTAACTCAGGCGATTTGCCAGCTTTCGTTAAGGTTTCCGATAGGATACCATCAGGGATGAGTTACGTAGAGGGGAGCTTCTCATCTAACATCACAGTGGAGGGACCGAGAGTCTCAGGAGGTGAGATAAGTTATAATGTCACTTTAAGCCCGAGGGAATCCGTATCAGTTAGCTATAAGCTCAAAGCTGAGAGCGAGGGAAGAAAGGACAATAAGGTATACGTAAATGGAACCATAGGGGCATCAGCATCTATCGTTGTTATCGATCCCCCGAGGCCGCCGTCTGGCGGTGGAGGGTCAAGCTCGGGCTCAGGAGGTAGCTCGGGAACACCCTCCTGCGGCTACATACCCCCGCCCTCCAACCCTAGCATAGGGGAGCCCGTTAGCGAGAAGAAGCAGGAGTACGTACTGACGGGGATACCTATAGTCCTCGTCTCATTAGGGTCCCAGGGGATAAAGATAGAGTCCTATCAAGTAGCTAGTCCGAGCGGTTCAACTACATCACCTAGCTCAGGTTCAGGAGGTGCAACAGCTTTGATAACTGTGGCCGAGCGAGGGCAGCTGAGACGGGTAGCAACATAGCCTTCCTGGTCAAAGTCAGCGACAACGTGGGCGATGGCCCTTACGAGAACTTAGAGGTCCTAGTGGATCTTAGTGCTGGACTGGACTACGTCACAGGATCATCTAAGCTCGGGGGGGTGAGGTTAGAGCCTAGAAACGAGAGAAACGTGTTGAAGTGGAGCGTGAGTAAGCTGGACGCTAAGAGCAGCTTGGAGATAAGCTTCATAGCTAAGCTTATAGCTACTGCTGGGAGCTATGAGGTAGTAGCTATGGCTTCTGATACTAAGGACAGCGTCGTGATATCAGTTAAATCGAAGGAGGTAATCACCCAACCACCTCCCGTGGAGCAGGCTCCTGAGGTGGTGGAGCTAGATGTCTCAAGCTCCTCCTCGGGGAGGATCGGGACTGTGAGGATACTATTGAGCAGCCCCACTGGGGCGGAGGGCGTGAGAATAGTAGCGAACCTAAACGCTTCACTTAAGTACGTTCCGGGGAGCGTAAGGCCGAGTAGCACTCAAGTGAGGACTGAAGTAAGTGGAAACAGTCTCAGTTGTACTTTGGGCATATCTAAAGGGAGAAGCGTTGAGATAACCTTCGACGTTGAGCCCTCTGCTGATACAGTGACCTCGGGCAAGGTAGACGTCTTCCTTCCGAGCTTTGGGAAGCAAAAAAGTACTATTGTGAGGTTTGAAGCGAAACAAAAATCTATATTCCCGAATATTGAGTTAAAATTACCTCAAATACCGATTTGGGCCTTCCTGCTCCCCTTGCTCATACTACCGATAGTGCTAGCTTACAGGAGGAGGGAGAGGGGAGCTATCGTGATGGACTACACCGCGCTTAAGATAGCAGCTGAGAGAGGCAGGTTAGATGACTTAGTGAGGAGGTACGATATTTACGTGCCTAACGAGACCTTCAACAAGCTTACTAAGGATCAACGTCTCATCAAGTCCTTGGAGAGCTACCTCATCGGGAGGAGCGTAAAGGTAGAGAGGGCGCCTAGAGACGTCTCTATCGAGGGGTTCGATGAGGAGATCTCAGCTGTGATAAGCCTAGCTCAAAGGAAGGGGACTATCGCTTACCTCGGGAACGAGGAGGCTTTCAGGAGATTGAGGGAGAAAGGGGTCAAGGTCAGGTTGATGAGGGAGGGGAAGCCTCCCTCAGTAGAAGCTAGCCTTCCCTAGCTGCTTAGCTCCTCCTTTAGGTTCATTTTTCCCTCTCTGAATATCCTTCGATCCATTTCCTCCAACTTAGTTGATACCTTAGGCTCGAACTCCATCCTGCTAAGCACGTCCTTATCCAAGTCAATTCCCGGAGCTACCTCCTCTAGGACGATCCTATCTGAGAGCTTGAAGACAGCTCTCTCAGTGATATAGAAGACCTCCTTCCCCTCTTCACGGGCCATTCTTCCGTTAAACGCGATCTTATAGACCTTACTGACGAACTTAACGATCTCACCGTCTTGCTCTACCTTGAGGGCGCCCTCCTCAACCCTAAGCTTCCTCTTGCCCGCTGTAAATCCTCCAGCGAAGTAGAGCCTAGGGGAGCCTGAAACTATCACAGGGAAGCCTCCAGGACCCGTGACCCTCCCTGGAGTAAAGGAAGGGTTCACGTTACCCTCGGAATCGACCTGCATGAATCCTAGAGAGGAGGCATCTATTATGCCGCCCTCGTAGTTAGTGAACATATCGGGCATAGGTATTATCGCGAAGGGACCTATAGCTACCCCGAAGTCAGCTTCAGTAAGGGCTATGCCCCCGAATGGCCCCGCTTCTATACTGGTTAGGAGAAGCTCCGAGAGTTCTTCCTCCTCTATGATCGCTGGCACCAGGGCTGGTATGCCTATCCCGAAGTTGACGAACAGAGGTCTACCTATCTCCTTAGCTAACCTGACTAATTCTAAAGCTACCCTCCTAGCTATCACCTTCCTATCGCCCAACTCGAGCGGGGGGATCGATCCCCGAGGGGGAACGAGCTCACCGCTCACCCTAGGGTCATAGTGGATCGAGCAAGTCTGCCAGTGGTACTCAGGAGGGGAGAAGACGACGTGGTCAACTAAAGGAGCTGGGACGTGAACTTCCTTAGGTTTTATAGACCCTAACCTTGCTAACCTCTCAACTTGAGCTATCACCATTCCTCCGTTCGACTTTGCAGCTTGAGATATCCCTAATACAGTACCTAGGATCCCCTCCTTCTCCATAGAGAGGTTTCCGAGTTCATCTGATGTTGTAGCTCTTATTAGGGCGACATCAGGCTTAGGCGCCTGATAGAACAGGTATTCCCTGCCTCCTATCTCGATCACCTTACTACTGCAAGTCCTCCTCTCCCTAGCTAGATCGTTGAGGTAGCAACCGTCTTGCCTAGGGTCTAGGAAAGTGCCCAAGCCGACTCTCGTGAGGAGCCCAGGTCTCCCTGAGGCTACCTCTCTGAACCAGTAGCTGGCTGTACCTATTGACCACGTGTACACCTCCACCATGTTCTCAGCTGTCAGCTTCTGGAGCCAAGGGGCCCAACCGAGGTAGGTTAGGAGCATACCCTTGAGGAAGTCGCTATCCCTACTCTCGTATACCCTCCTACCTATAAGGTCTAACCCTCTCTCAGGTACGGCAGGTAGAGTGTCCGTCAGGATGAAGAGACCCTTCGGATGACCTGTCCTCTCGTAGACCTCCCATAGCTTCGCTATGAGGAACTCAGGGGTTGTGGCTATATTGAACCCAGATATAGCGATCACAGAATCGTCCTTGATCGAGGAGATAGCTTCCTCAGCAGCAATGAACTTGCTCAATCTGATAGGCATAGGAACCTGGCTAAGCCGAGCAGTAATATATTATAATCCTGCCCATGGCTTTCACGAGAGTATTGAGCGGTAGATCCCGCGGAACTGTCCGCATGGCTGCTCAACTCAGTAATTCAGATATCATAACCCTTATTAGTAAGGGACGAAGATAAGCTTGGGGTGAATGAACTGAGCTGGGTACAAAAAGTGTTCATAGACAGAGCTGACCTATACTTAGAGATAATGAACAGCAGCTGGTCCGAAGGGGAGCAGATAGCTAAAT
>JAVQRZ010000093.1:0-3982 GCA_033582115.1 Candidatus Korarchaeum sp.
CTAAGACTATCCTCCCCTCATCTCGGAGCTCGCACCAGCACTTGAAGACCTTCAAGTCATCTGAGGTCATCAACCTCCCGATCCTATCCCCTAGCATCGCTAAGTAATACTTCGGAACGATCAGCTTCGTTGGAGTGCGACAGTCGGCCGTGAGTCTCATTAGTTCCTCGGAGAAGGACCCGCAGCTCGATCTAAGGGCTTTAAGTAGGATCGGAGCTATGGCCTCAGGGTCAGGGCAGCTTATCCTTATCACCTCTCCTCTCTATCTCCCTCATGAGGGCTTTAGCCTCCCTGAGGAGGTTCTCAACTTGCCAGGAGTCGAAGATAGGATGCTCTATAAGGAGGAGCAGTTTCTCAAGTGAGGACTTCAGGTATTCCAGGGACCCTGAGAGCCTCTCGCTTGTGAGCGAGAGGTCCGTGCTCGGGGGGTAATCATAGAAGAGCTTACTCAAGGTCTCAGCTTCCACGATAGATCCTACTTCCCTCAGTACACCTTCCCTGAGAGCTCCGATATCGTAGCCGTAGAGGTAGATCTCACTATCACGAGTCCTCCTGCCTAGGAGGAGGAAGGAGATGTATATAGTGTCTAACCCTAAGGACCTAGCTGCATCATCCAACGAAATTACGTCCTCTATTGAGAGGAAACCCATAGCTAGGAGGACTCTTAAGCTTCCACCCCTGCTTAAGATTTCCTCCCTTAACGCCTCGAGGGTTCCAGCGTTGAGATCAGGTAGTGAAGCTATAAGCACGGTGTCGCTGAACTTCCTGAGCTCTTCTATCCTAGAGTAGGGTAGGTCCATGCTCTCCGCGAGCTTACCATATATCAAGGGTCTACCGAATCTCTCAAGAGAGAACTGAGAGATAACAGCCCTCATGAAATCGGAGTCGCTCGAGAGTAAGTTCATAAGGGTCTCCCCACTCAAGTGAGGAGAGATCGCGTACCTCATCAACGCGGGCGTTTCCAGCAGGTAGACGTTATGCTCAGGGAGGTTCACCTTTAGGAGTCTGCAGGCCCTATTATCTACCCTCTCCACGCGTACTTGAAAAGCTCCCACAATACTTATCCCGAACTCCTCTACTATTTCCCTGAGGAGGAGGTCCTCCCTCCTCTTGTAGTTCGCCTCAGGACCCAAACCTCCTCTTCCTCCTCTGATAATCCCTTATAGCCCTCAGCAGATCCACCTTCCTCATCTCAGGCAGGTAGACCTCGCAGAAGTAGAGTTCGGAGTAAGCTGACTGCCAGAGGAGGAAGTTGCTCAACCTCTCCTCCCCGGAGGTCCTTATTATCAGATCCGGATCCGGTAGATCGGGAGCGTAGAGATGCATCCTTATCGTCTCATCGTCTATGACCTCAGGATCCAGCACTCCTTCTCTCACCTTCCTAGCTATCTGCCTCACGGCATCTACTATCTCAGCCCTCCCCCCGTAGGCTAGGGCTAAGTTAAGCGTCTTACTGGAGCCTGAGGTGAGTTCCTCTATTTCGCTAGCTAGCTCCCTTAAGGACTCTGGTAGCAGTTCCTTCCTCCCCACTACCCTGAAGGAGACCCCTTTCTCCTTGAGGAAGTCCAACCTCTCCCTAAGCTGGGATATCTTCTCCTCTAGGACTTTAAATACCGCTTCGACCTGTTCTCTAGGCCTTCTGAAGTTCTCCGTGGAGAAAGCGTAGAGTGTGACGTGTTCCACCCCTATTTCGAGGAGCCACTCGAGCAGTTCCTCAGTTCTCTCAGCTCCCATCCTGTAGCCATCGAGCCAGTTCAACCCCTTCTTAGCAGCGAACCTCCTGTTTCCATCTAGTATCAAAGCCACGTGTTTAGGGATAGGGCCCTCCTTAACAGCGGATTCCAAGTAGCTCCTGTAAAAGGGCATCCCTAGGAAACTAGCTACCCCGTAGAGTAACCTCAGTAGCCCCACTTCAGGTCCACCTCACGAAGCTGAAATTATGATATGCCCGCGCATATAGGGAATGCATCTTAAGTTGAGAGAGGACCTGAAGATAAATCATACCGTCCCTCTATAAAATAAGGCTAACCCCTTCTAGCTCCATGAGTAGCTTAACTGCACTCATATCGTTCTTTAAAGCATCTCAATATGCTTATTGATCCCCTAACATCTGAAACCAGTTCCTAAGACGGAAACTCAGCTTCCTTTATTTCGAGATTCAGTATAGACCCACTCCACTTAGTTCACGTGAGAACCCTTTACCTAAATATTGAGTCAGTATCAGCTGATACGACTTCAAGAGGTTGGAAAGCGGATTTAATAGGAGTTACCCTCAGTTTGGTAGAGTAGAGTTCTCGGTAGCAACTCCATCCTTCTATCTGCTTTCCAGTTGCACGCCTAAAGAGCGATTGTGATCAAGGATCTCTAAATGTTGATGAAACGCCCCTCGGAGGACATTGAAAAACGTTATATCTTCTAACCTTCCCGTCAACTGGGAAGCGGATGGATGAGCTGGACAGGAAAATCCTGAGTATCTTAGTTAAAAACGCAAGGACTCCTTTCACAGATATAGCTGACCAGTTAGGAGTGAGTGAAGCAACGGTAAGGAAGAGAGTAGATAGGCTTGTTAAGATAGGTGTGATAAGGAAGTTCACAATTGAGCTTGGAGATACGGCGATGCGAGCTGTTGTCCTGATAAAGGTGAAGCCCGGCTATAGCATACCGAATGTAGCTGAGGAGATATCTGGCATAGAGGAAGTAGTGAGGGCTTACGAGGTGACAGGGGATTACGATATAATAGCTGAGATCTCTAGCTCCGATACATTCTCCCTTAACAAGACGATAGAGAGGATAAGGAGCACTGAGGGCGTCGGCGGTACCCTCAGCATGATAGTGCTAGCGATCTGGTGATTAAAAAGCTTAGGACTACTCCTTAAGGCTTACTTAAGCGTTGAAGGTCGGAGGATCCCTTACAGAAACCTTTAAAATATTTAACTCCTTAAGCTCGAGCTGAATGGCATCAATTGAGGAGCTCCAGCTGATCAACTTTAAATCGTTCAGGAGAGCCGCTATAGTGATTCCAAGAGGGCTAATAGCTGTAACAGGACCTAATGGATCCGGGAAGAGCAACATCCTCGATGCTATTGCTTTCCTAATGGGATGGAGGGCTAGGAGATTGAGAGCGAGTAGGCTCGAGCACTTAGTGAGGAGGGGCGCTCCTTGGGCTCAAGTAACTCTCACGGTGAACTCAAGCGATAAGTTGAGGATATCCAGGAGGATAAGACCTAACGGGACCAGTTCTTACAAGGTGAATGGGAAGTCCCTCCCAGCCGGTCAGGTGAGCAATGTACTAGCTTCACTTGGCTTGATCGCTGAGAGGTACACGTTCGTGACACAAGGTGATATAACGTCGATAATAGAGATGACCCCTCAGGAGAGGTACAGGATACTTGAAGAGATAAGCGGTGTCTCAGAATACGATGAGAAGAAAGAAAAAGCTTTGGAAGAGCTTAATGAGGTGGAACAGCTCCTCAGAGAGGTTTTAGCAGTCCTAAGGGAGAGGGAGAAGGAGTTGAAGAGGGTCGAGGAGGAGCTAAGAGCTCTAGAGGAGAGGAGGTCCTTAGAGGAGAGGATCAGGGGGATCAGAAAGTACCTGCTTTTGACGGAGCTGAGAGCTCTTAAGGAGAGGCTGAGAAGTTTGGAGGAGCCTAAGATGGAGGATGGATTCGATATCGAATCCCTCAGGGAGGAACTGGAGAGGAGGGAAGAGGAGCTGAAGCAACTAGAGGCTAAGGTCAGGGACTCTCCTCTAAGGAGGAGGGGCCAGATCAAAGTAGAGCTCGACTCCCTGAGGAGGCAGAGAGATGCCTTGAGGAAGGCTCTTGAGGCGAAAGAGGAGATGATGAACTCCTTGATGAGGGTAAGGGAACTGCCGCAGTTCGTTAGGGAGGACCCATCGTTTCTAGGCACGGTCTCTGAGATCATAAGGCCCCTTCAGGGGTACGAGCTTCCATTCCTAGCTGCAGGCTTCGGGAGGCTCAGC
>JAVQRZ010000094.1:0-1186 GCA_033582115.1 Candidatus Korarchaeum sp.
CATCAACCTCACTATCTCATCCAACGTTAACTCATCGACCGAGGATTCGGAGAACCCGCTTATTTTAACGTTTCGTTCCAAGCATTCAACTAGTTTATTTTTTATCCTTATAGCAGCCTCCTCTTTTCTCATGGAACCCGGTCTCATCCTAACTGAGCAGAGGAAGGGGGCATCTGGTGGAGCTACTGTTAGCTTTAGGCCGTCAGGAGTCTCTTGTAAACCGATAGCAAGCTCTAACTTAACTCTCAAGTAGTTCCTCCTTCCGGTTATGTAGAAACTCCCCTTAGGTAGGTACATCCCCGAAGGAGCGTGCTTTGAGACCTGATCCCCTTTCACGTAGTAGACATCAGCGTAGGAGAAACCTTCTTTCCAAGCTCTAGAGAAAGAAGCTGCAGCTATAGCTGCTTGTTCTATTGACTTCTGATCAGGCTCAACTCCACCTGTCTTAAGGATCACGACAGCTCCTCCGGGCATATCGATGTGGAAGAAGAGGTCATCTCTCTCCATGTACCTATCCACTACCTCCGAATTGGTCTGCGCGTCCCTACCGCAAAGCACCAGTAGCTTGGAGGACGTGTAGAACCACCTGAACCTCTCATACCACCTCACCTTCCTCCTGGGTCTTGGCTTCAACTCAGAGAGTTCCCTCTCTGCTGAGGACCTGATCGATCTAAGCTTCTCCTCTAACTGAGATATCGCTTGACTCATCCTAATCGCTTTCTCCCTCATCTTCTTAGCCTTACTGTAGTAATCAGTAGCGTTCTCTGACGCTGACCTCCTCAAGTCCAACTCGATTTCCTCACCTTCCATCAGGATGGTAACTCTACCAGACCTCCTATTTACTGATCTGATGAGTTCTGATGAACCACCTGATCTCGCGATCCTCAGAGCCTCATCGACCTCGGGGAGGTTTGATATCAACAGATCCCCAAGTCTCCTAAGACGTTCATAAGACATCTCGTACTCCTTCTTCAAGGATAGCTGTCTCTCTATTTCCCTCTCTAATGAAATAGCTCTCCTATCCTCAGTAAAGGATTTCCTAGCTATATAATACATCTCTACAGCATCCGAAAGGGTCTCAACACCTCTTCTCTCTAGAGGTAAATGTATTAGTGGAAAGGCTGAATATTCGATCACTTCTTCATCCTCTACGTAGATCGTCGGCTCAGTTTCCCTGCTCAAGAAT
>JAVQRZ010000095.1:0-7206 GCA_033582115.1 Candidatus Korarchaeum sp.
GAAGATTGAAGAATTGAAGACCATTCTGGAGAACACCCTTGATGAGAGAACGCTCCTGCTTTGCGTAGGGAACGAACTTAGAGGGGATGATGCTGTTGGGGTTTACATAGGAAGGGAGTTGCAGAGTAGAAATTTTAGTGATATTATTGTTACGAGCAATCCGGAAAATTATATGGACGTCATTAGAAAGAGGAGCCCTGAGAAGATAATCATAATCGATGCTGTAGATTTCGGTGAGCGACCTGGCTCTATAGTATTTACTGAGTTGAGGGAATTTCCTCAAACAATAAGCTCCCATAGGATACAGTTCTCAAAGATAATTAAGTTCTTAGGGGTGGATAAGGCATATATATTAGGGATACAACCTAAGAAGTTAGGATTCTCGGAGGAAATAACTCCAGAGGTGAGGCGCTCAGCTGATATCATTATCTCACTACTTTCCGAAGTGATTCGAAGTAGACGAGATTAGGTCCTCTTAGAGAACTAACTCTACTACCTTTTCTAAGATTTAAAACTAAATTAAGTGATAAAGTGTATAATCTTGATATATAGATAGCAAATTTATTTAATCCTCTTAGTTTTCATTGCTTTGGTGATCATTAGTGACCTTTAGAGGGATAATAACCCCTCTAGTAACACCATTTAAGGAGGACCTCAGCTTAGACTTAGAAGCGGTGAGGTGGTTAGCTCAACATCAAACGAGAGGGAGAGTCCATGGCGTGTTCCCCAATTCGACCACAGGTGAGTTTGTTCACTTGAATAGGGAGGAAGCAGTGAAGCTGGTAGAGGTTGTCCTTGAGGAGGTCGGGGGTAAGTTATGGGTGCTCCCGGGCATCAGCGATAACTCAACGGATAGGGCCGTGGAGCTAGGCTTGAGGTTCAAGGACATGGGGGTCGATGGCATCATTGTAACTCCTCCTTTCTTCTTCAAGGTAGACCGCGAGAGATTGAAGTTCCACTTCAGTAGGATCGCTGAGAGGTTGGACCTACCGATAGTGATTTACAACATACCTTCAACTACAGGTATAAACATACCTATCGAGCTATACCGTGAGCTAGCTCAGGAGTTCGGTAACATCGTCGGAGCGAAGGTAACCTTAGATAGCGTCTCCTACCTCAGGAGTCTGATAAATAGTGTGAAGTCCCTGAGGAAGGAATTTTCCGTGCTTACAGGTATGGATTACCTCCTGCTCTTCAACCTGATGATGAGAGGAGATGGTGGCATCACGGCTTTAGCTAACGTGGCACCCGAGCTTCACAGAACGGTTTACGATGCTTGGGTTGAAGGTGACCTAAGTAGAGCACTTAGGGAGAACGAGAAGTTGATGAAACTCTCTGAAGTTTATGATATAGCTAGTTCCTATCCTACTGCGGTTAAAACAGCCCTCTACGCTTTAAGAACTCCTGTAAAGCCTTACGTTAGGCCTCCTCTCACTATAGAGTCGCGTGAGGTAGTGGATAGGGTAGCAGCTATCCTGAGGGAACTAGGATTCCTCTGAGCAGGCAGTAATGCTTATATATCAAGTATTACATATAATGCTGGTGTGACATGTATGACGGAGATAGGGGGTGAGGGGAGGAAGGAAGTTAAGGAGGTCTTACCGACGAAGGACGTGACCATAAGGGGTGTGAACCCTGAGCTCTACAACAGCGTAGCTGAGCTATCTAGGAGGCTAGGGATAAGCATAGGAGATGCTATAAATGAGGCGATGAAGCTGTTACTTGACGTTAGGGGTGAACTGATAGCTGGTATAAGCCCTCTGGTTGAAGGTATGAAGAGCGCTGGGAAGGCAATAGGTGAGGGTATATCGAACTTAACGCCCGTGCCCGTATCAGGGGTCGAGGAAGTAGAGTTCACGAAGGAGGACTTCGAGAGGTTCGGCAGGAGGGTCCTGATCAGCGACGTTAAGAAGTTGATCATATCGCACGACGTGGATGAGAAGACGCTCGATAAGTACGTAGTGGTGATCAGGAACTGTGAAGAGGTTTCCTTCCCTAGGAGCATCTCTAAGCTACTAGCTTTATCCAAGTGCAGAAACGTGAGGAAAATCTCCTTCTACTGAAACCTTTTTATTTTTTCCGTTTAATATCGCATTATGAATACTAGAGCACTGAGGAAGATCTCCTACGGCGTCTACATAGTCTCCTCCAGGATCGGAGACAGGATCAATGGTCAGGTAGCGAACACAGTCTTTCAGGTCACCTCAGAGCCGCCGAAGTTAGCTGTCTGCATTAATAAGGAGAACTTCACGCATGAATGCGTGCTCTCCCAAGGGGCTTTTTCGGTATCGGTCCTCAGGAAGGAAACCCCCATGACGCTTATAGGGAGGTTCGGGTTCATGAGCGGGAGGAACTTCAATAAGTTCGATGGAATTTCCTATAAATTGGGGAAAACAGGTGTTCCTATAGTCTTAGAGGAGTCAGTAGCTTACTTAGAGGCTGTAGTGACTGCCAGCTTAGATCTAGGAACTCACACCCTGTTCGTAGGTGAGCTAGTTGATGCTGAGGTGCTGAGTGATGATGAGGTGATGACATATGAGTTCTACCATAAGGTGAAGAAGGGCGTATCTCCTGAGAAAGCGCCGACTTACATCAAGGAGGGCTGATAACCTTATTACCCTTCAGAGCCCAAACGACCTTATGAGGGAGTTCCCGCGTTACGCTATAGCGAGTGTCGGAGCTGTCCTGCTGAGGAACGGAGAGCTGCTGCTCGTCAGGAGGGGATTCCCTCCCGGCCAGGGGAAGTGGTCTATCCCCGGAGGTGTGATTGAAGCCGGTGAGAGCTTATTAGAAGCCGCGCGGAGAGAGCTCCTTGAGGAGACGAATTTAGAAGCTGAGCCATTAGGAGTAATAGCTCTGAGTCAGGTTATTGTGAGCGAAGGCAATCTCATCAAGTACCATTACATCATAGTCGATGTGATATTCGATGAGAGCTCCTTGAGAGGAGAGGAAAAACCGGGGGGTGACGCTACATGCGTGAGCTGGTTCCCCTTGGATGAAGTGCTCTCTAAGGAGGACGTCACATCGAGCACGAGGAGACTCGCGAGCGTGCTGAAAGAGAGGACGAGCTACCTCTCTTTGAGGCAAGTCATCTAGCCTTAAGCTCATCTGAGATTATGTTCACCATCTCCTCAGCTTCACTCTCCCCTAGGAGGCTGTAGCATATCCTGAAGTACCTAGCACTTCCCATGAAGACGTTACCTGGGACTATCCCTATAGCGGGTTCTCTCCTCAGGAGCCTCTCAGCGAGCTCCCCTGAGTCCTTAATTAGGGGGTGCGTAGTGAACACGTAAAAAGCCCCTCTGGGTTCGGGGAATGAGAATCCGTGTTCCCTCATCAACCTGATCAGGGTATCCCTCTTCCTCCTGTAGTGGGACCTCACCCCCTCCAGGTAATCCTCGGAAAGAGCGTCAAGCAGCATGCTGAGGAGCAGTTGGGATACCTCCGAGACGCCTGCTGAAGTTATGTAGACAGCATCGAATATGCTCCTCTCATCTCCCAACCCCCAGTAGGCGTAACCTAGTCTCAACCCGGGTAGGGCGAGCGTCTTGCTAAACGTATCTATTATCACATCACCCGGTACCCTCGGTTTCGCCTCAAAATATATTTGGGAGTAAGCAGCATCGTTTACGAGTAATACGTTCCTCCTCCTGAGCTCCTCCCATAGCTCCTCCATAGCATCATTACTCTGAACACAACCCGTCGGGTTGTTAGGATAGTTGATGAGGACGACGCTAGCATCCCCTAGTTTGCTCAGCACCTCGCTCACTATGTCCTCTGCTGTGGGATCGTAGGTCCTGAAGTCGAGCCCCATAATCCTAGCGTTATCGAAGTACTGAGTGAAGCCGGGCGCAGGTAGAAGCATCTTCCTCCTCCTGAGTACCATCAGTACTGAAGTTAGAGCTTGAGCTCCACCGTTCGTCACGAAGATCCTCTCGGGTTCGAGGTCCCTATTCAAGAACCTCCTAGCGAAGCTAGATATCCTCTCCCTCGCCTCAATCGTACCCTCGAACGGTAGGTAAGAGCAGCCGACCTCCCCTATCCTAGCCAGTAGGTCCTTGACGCTAGCTGGGGGCGAGTGGCTCGGAGTACCTATGTGAGCGTTTATCACCCTCCTCCCTTCTTTCTGCCTCTCTGAGCACATCCTGAATACATCTGTCACATCGAGAACCAATCGACCTCCTCCGCTCTTAAGGGTTGAGCTCGTCCTATTGTCAACCCCTCGTTACTATACCCCTGAGGAACTCGAGGAAGCTGGAATAGACGCTAGGAGCGAGCGTGTAGTTAAGGTAAAGTGAGAGTGAGAACACAGCTACTATCACTAAGAGCATTAAGTAGTCTGAAACCCTCATGGATAGTTCCTCGAGCTGAGTCGGGTTCTTAGTGGCCCCGTAGCCTCTCGACTCTATGGATATCTGGAGCTCCATCCCTCTCCTCAGCAAGTTGAGTATCAGAGGGGTTAGGATCGGAACGTAAGCCTTGAAGGCTCTCACTATTATGTTCATCCTATCTATATCGAACGCCCTCAGTTTCTGAGCGTCCTTTATGTCTGAGAAAGACTTGAATATGAGTGGAGCGAATCTTAAGCCTGCGAGGAGCGTGAAGGAGAAGCTGTAAGGCAGCTTCAGGCTGTGAGCTAGAGCTGACATCTTCGTTATCGAGGTCGTCATGACGAATATTATAGCAGCTATAACGACCACCAATATCTTGACAGAGATGAAGATACCGTAAAGCAAACCCTCAAGCGTGAACTCACCTATATCCTTCTCCCAGAGTTTGAAGTGCCCTATTGCGAATAGTGGAGTCACCCCTCCCCTGTAGAGAAACCCCTGAACTATTATGAAGAATAGGAAGATGCTCATCAGCACCTTTATCACTAGAGCTACTCTCCAGAACTCTATACCAGCTATCCTCCAGATCAATAGCTCGAACGCTAGCACGAAGAGGAGAGGTATCACGGAGTAGTCGTAAGTGAAGAGTAGGGCTAGGAGGAGAGCTTCTAGCAGCAGGATAGCCTTAGTTATCGGGTGAAGTTTGTGCATTAAGGTATCCTTCTCAACGTACTTGAAGGTCATCCTAACACCTCAATCAAGTTTAGGAACTCCTCTACCTTTATCACATCACTTGGAACCCCTTCCTCCTTCAAGGACATAGTTAGCCTGGTTATCTGAGGGGGCACCACACCAGCTTCTTTGAGTTCCTCTACCTTATTGAAGACGACGTGAGGATCGCCGTCCAGTATTATGTTGCCGTTTGCCATCACTATCACTCTGTTAGCATACCTCGCTATCAGGTCCATATCGTGCGTTATCATTATTATGGTCTTCCCCCTAGCGTGGAGCTCCCTCGCTAGGTCAGCTAGTAAGTACCTCCCTCTGTAGTCCTGAGCTGTCGTCGGTTCATCGAGTATCACGACTTCAGGGTCGAGAGCTAACGTCGCTGCAGCAGCTAGTAACCTCCTTTCCCCAAAGCTAAGCTTGAATGGGAAGTAATCCGCTTTCTCCTTCAACCCTACGAGTTCAAGTATCTCAAGAGCTCTCTTCTTCGCTTCCTCCCCTTTCACCCCTATGTTCCTCAAGCCGAACATCACTTCCTCTAAGGCTGAGATCGTGAAGAGTTGGTAATCTGGGTTCTGGAGTATCAACCCTATCCTCCTCGCTAGCTCACCTACGGTGAACTTAAGAAGACCTCCTCCCCTCTGGACGCCTTCTGGCTTCAGCAGCCTCATCGTCTTGACAGGTGAGACTACCCCAGCCGTTCATCCCTATCACGCCTAGGAAGTCACCTTCGTAAACATCGAGATCGACACCATTGAGAGCTTTAACACCACCAGGGTACTCATAGTAAAGATTTTTAACATCTATTATCACTTTCTCCCTCACTCCGCTCTCCGGAGCGACTCTCCCGGATATCCTGAGCTTCTTACTCGACATAAGCTTTCTGAAAACTTCCCTAGCTTCGAATTCGTTTATTGGAATCTCTCCCTCTAATTTTAATCTCTTACTCTTCTTAAGCCTATCCATAAGGATAGCTACATCTGGAGCCTTAACGCCGGCATGCTCCATCAGTTCTACATTTGAGAATATCTCCTTAGGGCTCCCCATAGCCAGCATCCTTCCTTCCTTCAGTACTATCACCTTATCAGCTATCTCTGCTATCTCCTCCGTTTGGTGTGTAGTTATCACCATCGTCGCTCCTCTCTCCTTTAGCTCCCTCAGGGTCTCCATCACCTCCCTTACCCCAACGGGATCAAGTTGAGATGTCGGTTCATCCAGGATCAGTACTTCTGACTTCATCGCTAGGACTGATGCTAGTACGAGTCTTTGTTTCTGTCCTCCTGAGAGTTCATCAGGAGATCTGTTCTCGAGACCACTGAGTCCTGTGACCTCTAATGCCCACTTAACGCTCTCTATGATCTCCTCTTTACTGAGGCCCAGGTTGCTAGGGCCAAAAGCGACTTCCATGAATACTGTAGGTGAGAATATCTGAGAATCGGGATCTTGTAGCACTATGGAGACTTTCCTCGACAGTTCCCTCATCTGTAGGTCCTTAGGTTGAACACCAGCTACACTAACTCTCCCCCTTATAGTGCCTCCATATATGTGAGGTATCACGCCCGAGAGCAGGTAACAGAGAGTAGTCTTACCAGCTCCGTTCTCTCCTACAACAGCAACTACTTCACCTTTATTTAAGAAAAGGGAGAGGTTTTTGAGGGCAACTGTACCATCAGGATACGTGAAGGTAACGTCTTCAAGCTCGATGACTCTCCCTCGCATGAAGAGACTCTTCCCCCTACCATACCGCTCCAGCCACCTTAGGCAATCCACTTCTCCTCAAGCCCTCTATTATCGGTATCGCTATTATCGTGATTATCACGCAGAACACAGGTATCCATATCAGGTAGACACTGACAGTAGCTATTGTTAGTGTCACAGGGTACTTGTAGACGTACCAGTACGGGTACTCCCAGGGCATCCACCATAGGAACATGCCCATGAGTATCGTGAAGTACATAGCTACGAACCTCTTCACCCCTACACCTTCTCTTATCACTCTAGGCAGCATCCTGAAGCCTATAGGTGTGAGTAGTATCACAACCCAAGGGAGCCATGCGGGAAGGAATAGGAGGAAGTAAAGTGGTTGTGGAGCCTCTTCGAATCCTCCGGCCGGCCCTGGGATGTAGTATGGGACTAAATTTATTGTTAT
>JAVQRZ010000096.1:0-1629 GCA_033582115.1 Candidatus Korarchaeum sp.
GCTTTATCCAAAGCTCCGGAAATCTGAGGATCCTCAGTACCCCCGACTGATCAAAGAGAACTAGGTAATAGCTCCTGTTCACAGGATCTTTTTGCAGTACAGCATCGCTCCCTAACTCATCCCCTATCTTCAAGTCTGAGAGCCTTATTCCTGAGGGGAGGTGATAGACCCTCACTAAACCACCTTTAGCGAGGTAGAAGAGAGCGTTCTCTATTACCAAAGGTTGTTTTATCGGTTCAACCCATGTCTTTACGGATTTCCTGATCTCCATTCTCCTCAGATCCACCTGATGAACGATCCCACTGGAACCCGTGAGGACAGCCACCCCTCCAAGCACGGGGAACTCGCCCTTAGGGGCGGCGTACCCTAAACTGCTTGAGAGGTCCAAGCTTGAGCGGTGAGCTCCGCTCCTTAGATCAAGTGAGATGAGGGTTTTGTTCTCTAGTAGCATAGCTAAGTAATTTGAATCCACTCCAAAAGCTTCTATTCTGATATTGAAGCTTCTCTCCCACTTCAAATTGCCCTTCATATCAAAGAGAGCCGCATTCCTCTCCCCTATCACCAATAGCTCGTTACCGATGTACTTAAGTGAGGATATCCTAAAAGTCAGATTTTTAAACCAAATCTCGCTTTTAGATCTAATATCTATAACTTGGATTGAGCTCTGGAGGGGTATTATCACGGTCCTACCGTCTCCCGCGTACTGAAGCGGCACCTTAGCGGATGGTGAGGGAACGAACATGTTGTAAAGCCTTAAACCTCCGGTCTTAGCTTCATAAGCCCTCAGCTCTTGAGATTCCGTCAGCACTACTATCCACGCCTCCTTCCTCGCGGGACTGATGGACACATCTGGAATGAAGAGCAGCGGGGTCGCGATGAACCCACCTGCCCTCTGGGACCAGAGGAGCTCACCGCTTAGTGATACCGCGAGTATAGTATCCCCTTGGCCGCCCGTTGCATATATCACATCACTGCAAATCACGGGCGTTGGGATGTTGAACAGAGGCTTGTAGCTGTAAGCTCTCACGTTGAAAGCCTCAGATGGGGAGAAATCAAAACCACTCACATTTATAGTCGCTACGAGTAGCAATAGCAAGAGGGACAGCTTCCCCTTCATCTACGACCCTTCACTCACTACTAGAATGAACGCTTTTTAAATTGATCTCATCAAACTTAATAGCTCTATATTATCCCGACGCGAAGACGTGTTAAGGTGAATTGAGATCATTCGTGCGATAGGATGAAGGTAACCGGGTTTTTCCTGTCTAATTTAGCGAAGCCGACTCTGACGAACTGAACCATCTCTCCCTCCTTTATCTCCCTCAAGGCCGGCTCACCGTAACCCCCTAAGATCCTGAAGCTGTAAGGTGTCTCAGGTACTAGGAGTCTAGCGGGCACCCCACTCCTGACAGGAGCCCACTGCACTATCTTCACCCCCTTGACCTTCTGCTCACTACTGACCCTCAACGATACCTCATCGGGGTTCACGCTCCTGACAGTTGCGGTGACCAATCCCCTTAGCCTGAGCTCATCACCAAGCTTCAAGCCCAATGAGTCCGACGATGGTATGAAGACCTCGGGTTCATCTAACCTCAACTCCCTAGTCTCCTTCGAATCAGGGTGTACCTC
>JAVQRZ010000097.1:0-2249 GCA_033582115.1 Candidatus Korarchaeum sp.
TAGCCCAAGTGAAGGTCAGCTACTATCAGAGCACCATCCACGAATACCCCGAAGGGGAACATCCTGACTTTCAACCCCATCCACTAAACTCAGAGGGATCGCGATATAAAGTTCAGCTCTTGAGGTCCTTAAGCGTATCTAGAGTCCTCACAGCAGCCTTCAAGGCTAGCTCAGCGTACTCCTCAGCTCCTAGTGATGCTAGTTTATCGCTCCAGTATATACCCGGCCCTGAGATACCGAAGGTAACAGGCTTACCTGAGCTCAGGGAGAGATCCGTGAGCTTACTCACGACTTGATTGAATATGTAATCCTCTAAGGAAGTCTCCTTAACTATAGATCCGAGCAAGATAACAGCATCAATGTCATTCCTCTTCAGAAGCTCGCTAGTTACTAGAGGGGACTCCAAGAGCCCGGGGACCCTGCATATCTTAACTACGTCGACATCGTAATTAGCAGCCTTATCGATCAAACTCGATAGCATCCTACCCGAGAACTGAGGGTTCATCTCAGCTATCACGACGCCTATCCTGTAACGCACGAGCAGACTTACATGATCATTTTAAAAATCAACACTTATAATTGTTTAGAGGGTGGGATGATAAATAAGCATGATGCACTTCCCTTACGCACCCAGGAAGCATCAGAAGGAAGTTATGGAAGCTATAAGGAGGGCTGCTGAGAAGGGAGAGCACTTCTGCCTTCACGCCCCTACTGGATTCGGCAAGACCCCGGTGGTACTCTCAGCATTGCTAGACGCTGCTGAGGGAGAGAGTAAGATCATATGGGCAGTCAGGACTGGGAATGAAACTGATAGACCGATAGAAGAACTGAAAGTCATAAGCAAGAGGAAAGAGGTCTTCGGAATCTCCTTCAGGGGTAAAAAGGACATGTGCTTACTCGCTAGGAGGATGAGGATAAGCAGTAACGAGGGCGTGAGTAACTTATGCAGGATGAAGAGGGAAAGCTGCCCTTACCTTAGGAACTTGAGGAAGAACGAGGGTATAGAGCTTAAGGACCCAATATCCTTCTCAGAAGTGCTTGAAATAGCCTCCAGATTGAACTTCTGCCCCTACTTCCTGCAGATCTCATTGCTAGATGAAGCTACGGTCATCTCACTGAGCTACAATTACGTGCTCTCACCTTTAGGCTGGGCGGTAAGGCACAAGGTCAGGTTCGGGGATTCCTTCCTAGTTGTCGACGAGGCTCATAACATAGATAGAGTAGCGAAGGAGCTTAACAGTAAATCGATAAGCTTGGTCAGTGTTGAGAGAGCCTTGAAGGAGGATGAGAAGTACGATTTAAAGGACTCACTCGGCTTACGCAGGAAGATAGCTTCATTGAGGGACTTTATGGTGAGTATAGCTAAGGAGGAGGACGGTACCTTCAGTTTAGAGGAGATGCTCTCCTCAACGGGGTTCGAACCTGAGGACCTCAAGAAACTCTACGAACTGATAAATACTGTTTACTCAGATCAGGTCAGGAGAGGGAAGGAGCCGAGATCCTACCTCAACTCCGTAGCTGATTTCCTCCTCACAGCCCTTGAGAAAGCGGGGGAAGAGGGAGTGGTCTACCTCTACTCTAAGGAGGATGGGCTCAGCTTAGAAGTTTGGGATATGAGAGCTAGGGAGATACTCCAATCTATATGGAGCGACTTCAGGGCTGTGGTATTCATGTCGGGGACCCTTGAACCTATAAATGCTTTCGCAGAAACCGTAGGACTGAAGGAGTTCTCTAAGATGAGCGTCCCCTCTATAGCAGACCCCGAGAGGGTGTCCACCGTCATAGTGAAAGGGGTCAGCACGAAGGGGGAGGAGCTGTCAGCTGAGATGGTGAGGAGGTACTTGAGGGTTGTCGAATCGTTCTTAGAGCTCTCCGGTAACTTAGCTATATTCACCGCTAGTTACAGGGTTCAGGAGAAGGTGCTCGATGGGATAAGAGATCTAGCGACGGAGAGCGGCAGGAGGATCTTCGTCGAGGAGAGAGGTATAAGTGGTGACGAAGCGAGCAACATGCTGAGGGATTTCAAGAGCCTTCCAAAATTTGGTAAGGAGGGTCTACTCATCGCTCCTGCCGGTGGTAGGTTCGCTGAGGGTGCTGACTTCCCCGGGAGGGAGCTAGAGGGAGTAATGCTCCTAGGCGTACCCTTCGACAGATTAACGACTAAGACGAAGCTTCAGATAGAGTACAACGAGAGGATCTTACGGGAGGAGGAAGGGAAGGTACTTAGCTTACGTTGTCCCAGCCCTGAG
>JAVQRZ010000098.1:0-1891 GCA_033582115.1 Candidatus Korarchaeum sp.
CCCGTGACCCCATCTCCTACAGCCATGAAGAGGGCTGAAGCTACACCGGCGTTCAAATCTAGATACCAGAGACCGCAGATCACGGCCGTCCATGTAAGACAGAACCAGACCTCTCCCCAATTCCCCTCGACTTGGAACCAGTCGAACTTCCTACCGAGGATCCTCGGTAGAAAGGTTAGCGCGAACATACCTAATCCTCCTATCAAAGGTATAGCTGGCGATTCGAATATATAGGGTACTAGGAAAGCGGCGACTCCTCCTGTCAGTATGTGAATCACCTTCCTAGCTACGTAGAAGTTCTGCCACTTGGCTATTCTCTTTGCTATGAGGAAAATTACTAAGAGTATCCAAACAACTATAACTGCTAGCCAGAGGATCTCTGTAGGGCTGGGTTTAAAGTACAAATATGTACAAATTGAGATTATTATGACTAGAAGTAGGAGAAGAGAGCTTAGTAGTTTCGCCTTCATCTAACCAGCGGGTTCGGGGTACTTAAAAAGCTTTCCTCATACTATAACGCATATACATTTATAATATAAATCTTTATGGTAAAATTTATAATGTAAATATTTCTCAAAATAAATTATTTTTCCGGTACTTTATGTGGAAGTGAGCTACCTCTAAGTTTTATAACTCCGCTGACAGCTTAGGTTCTTGTGAGGGTCAGTTTAATAAGCTTGCTCGAAGAGATCAGGGAGGGGAAATCACCTAAGAATAGTGAGCTAGTAGAAGCTCTAAGGGATCTCAGGGAGAGGTTCTCCGAATTATCGCATGAAATACTCTCTGAAAGGTATAAAATCCCTCTGAGGGAAGTCATAAGGAGGGGGATAATCTTAGCAGATGAGGATCTGTTCTTAGCCTGCGAGGAGCATGATTCACTGAGGAGGGAAGCGTATCAAACGGTTAAATCCATGGATTGGCAGGAGCTAGAGAGAGCCTCAACTGAGATAATAGTCAAGAACTTAGAGAGGACACTCCTAGGGAGTTTCATAATGAGGAGAGTAAGTTAATCGGGGCGGGGGGACTCGAACCCCCGGCCTGCCGGTCTCTGTGGGAGCTGCCGCTGACGGAGCGTCAACAGACGCCCACTACAGCCGGCCGCTCTACCAGGCTGAGCTACGCCCCGGCCCGATACTCGGTATAGCGAGGTAGTATATTAATATTACTGTGCAGCGTAGCTCAGAGCTCTTTAACATCGAATGGTATCTCCATCTCACTAGCGACTCTCTGGAATTTGGAGAGATCTTCTATGCTCCTAGTAACTATGAACACCTCCTCTAAGGGAGAGGGACTTACCTCCTCTAATATTATCCTAATAGACTCCTCCACAGGAACTCCTCCTACCCCCGCACCCATTGCTGGGAAGGCTAGTCTCCTGACTCCGAGCTCGACACCCTTCCTGATCGAAGCTCTCACAGCAGCTCTGACGTACTCAGGACTGCTTGCGCCGCCGGGACTCTCCACAGTAGGGGAGTGGATAACGTATTTCGCTTTTAATCTACCAGCAGAAGTCTCAATAGCATCTCCTATTCTCAAGGGAGCCTTTATGAGAGCTTCCTTCTCTATCTCCTCCCCTCCCTTCCTCTTTATTGCTCCAGCAACCCCTCCGCCCATTATCAGCATCGTGTTAGCCGGGTTCACGATAGCATCGGTTTCGATCTCCGTTATATCACCTAGTATTAAGACCACCTTGGGCATGTCATACACCGAAGCTTTCTCCTAAGAACTTATATTTCTACTTTGCTCAAGTCCTCAGCTCTGAGCATCCTAGGGACGCCCGCTTCTATGCTGAACTTAGAGCCGCAACCCCTACAGATTAACGTTCCACTCAATATCTCTGAACTCATACACTTAACACAATAGTTAGGATCCGATGGACTCGATCCAATGA
>JAVQRZ010000099.1:0-4548 GCA_033582115.1 Candidatus Korarchaeum sp.
CATAATAGTCCCCTTCAATGACTTTATCATAACTGATCTCTCTAATACCTCCTTCTTCATAAATCTCTGAAGCTGCTAAGATATCGAACTTTGAGGAGGGCATGCCGATTGAAACGTACCTAGCAACCACGCCTGAGGTAACGCGAATAGTTAGGTTGTAGGAGAGTAGGATATCTCCAGATCTCTCTATCACGAGCACTACATTTTCCTCCTCCACCTCATAACTTACTTGCGCTGAGACAACAGCTAGGGGGATGAGGAAGAGCAGCGCTAAGATAAGTGGGATTACCTTACTCATCCTGATACCTTACTGAAGCAATATTTAATGTAATTAGCTCCTTGAGCGGTCACTCCTGCTCACTAGCTAAGCTATCTTAAGGTTAGTTATTATAAGCGAGAGCTGATCGTTAGTCTCGTCCCTCAACCAAGGCTCATCAGCTCTAGAATGTCTATTAGTATATCTAGGGTCAACGAGGAGTAACTCTCGTAATTGAGACGCGCTAGGTCTTATTGACCATATTCAAAGTACTGACTCACTTGATGAGACCATTACCCTAGAACCTCCCGAAGATACATTATCAACACGCTCAATGAGGAAGAACAACCACTAACGTTATTAGCTTACGCAAAGCTGCTCTGATGATGCAGATAGTCCCGGGGGTTGAGTTCGAGGAGGAAGAGTTGAGACTGCTGGTCTACGGTAGGGAGGTGAGACCCGAGGTCAGGTGGATGAACGACTTAAGGAGTGTCCTGATGAGGCCTGAAGCAGTCAAGGAGGATTTTCCAGCTTATATGATGTACAGAGATCTGCCTCCTCTGACTCGCAGCTGGGTTAGGCTCGATCTAACAGTGATACCACCTTGGGAGGTAGGAGGAGAGCTAGCTAAGACGAAAGGCCATTATCACCTCCCGTTAAACGGGAGGTACCTCCCTGAGGTATACTGCGTGCACTTAGGTGAGGCTGTTTTCCTCTTACAGAGGAGGGGAGCTTCTCCGTACGATGTAGAGGACTTCGTGGTGGTGAGAGCAAAGAAGGGGTCCATAGTGACAGTGCCCCCGAATTACGGGCACGTCACGGTGAACTTCGGAAGTCGAATATTAGTGATGAGCAATTTTATTCACAGAGAGGTCAAGCCAGATTATGGGACTTACGAGCTGACCAAGGGTGCAGCATACTACGTGACGAGGGAGGGTATTATCAGGAACGAGAGCTACTCGTCGGTCCCTGAACCGAGGTACGAGGAACCGATCATGCTGGAGGATCCTATTAAGAACATAATTACGAATGAGAGCTTCTTAAAGATGTTAAGCGGGACTTAAAGATCTAGTGCTTGTACTCAGCCCCTCCCCTTACGTGACCGTAGCCTATAAACCTCCATCTATTACCCACTCTAGCGGATATAGCTACCCTCTGCCCTAGCTCCGCTACAGCTGGTATCCTCACGATGAGTCTCATCGAGTCCCCACCACTCATCTCCTTCAGTATAGCTGGAACAGTAGCTGTACCCACATTTAACTGGATGAAATCGCCGCTCTTAGGTTTATTCACAGGTATCTCTTCTTTCATACCCACTATCTTATCGAAGAACCTAGCTTCCACATCGAGCTCCGACCAAATAGGGGGTAGTTCATTCGGCATACCTACAACACTACCGACCATGTTGTCAGCTTTAGTGAGAGCCGGGTCTAGGAAAGTACCCACACCTATGAGACCTCCTGGATGAGCTTCATCTAAGGGCGTTTCCTCGCTCTTCAGACTCACTATCTTAGTAGTTAGAGGGACGAACTTGCCCCCTCTATAAGCACCAGGCCTTATCTCTATCTCATCACCTACTCTGAACATCCCTTGAATTATCGTCCCACCTAGTACCCCGCCTACTAGTTTCTCAGGTCTAGTCCCCGGCCTGTTGACATCGAACGACCTAGCTACGTACATCTTAGGCGACTTACTAGGATCCCTCTTCGGAGGGAGGAATTGCTTCACCATCTCCCTCACTAAGAAGTTTATGTTAACCCCGTGGAGGGCTGAAACAGGTATTATAGGAGGTATCTCATCGAGGTTCGATTCAAAGAACCTTAAGATCTGCTCATAATTCCTCAGGGCTTCCTCCTCACTCACCAGCTCTATCTTGGTCTGGACTACTATCATCTGAGTAACCCCCATTATCTTGAGGGCCATCAGGTGCTCTCTAGTCTGAGGCTGTGGCACAGGCTCATTAGACGCTATTATGAAGAGAGCAGCATCCATTAAGGTCGAACCAGCGAGCATTGTAGCCATGAGCGTATCGTGGCCAGGGCAGTCAACTAGGGATATCTTCCTGAGCAGCACGGTTTCGCTCCTATCTACAGGGCATGTCCTTGAGGTCGTGTAGTACTCGCATGAGGGGCACTTCCTCAGTTCTGCATTAGCGTAACCCAACTTTATCGTGATGCCCCTTCTGAGCTCCTCACTGTGCCTCTCAGGCCAAACCCCTGTTAATGCTTGCACTAATGTCGACTTACCGTGGTCAACGTGGCCTGCAGTGCCTACGTTCATCTCAGGTTGTAGCGGCTCTTGGACCATTTAATCACCTTATGAAGCCTCGGTCTTTCCTAATACTTCCTCTAAAGGCTTCTCTCCATGCCTCAATATCTTCAAATTTATCTGCCTAGTGGCATCTGAGATAACGCTCCCCCTGACGAGCTTAGCCCTCCTCTCCCCTTCCCTCTTAGGATGGAAGCCCGGAGGTGAGGATAGTAAAATTCTCTTCTTCCCTGGGGTCGGTAAGGATGGATGCATCGGAAAGCCATCCCTATCGGTCCCACCGGTTATCATGAAGGTGTAGCCAGACAAACCGATCGGATCACCGGGGATCTCCTCCCCTATCCTCTTGCCGACGAAGTACCTCAAGCTATCCTTCGGTAGCTTCAAGTGGAACGTCCTTCCGGTGTTAGGATCCCCTATGTCGAGCACGAGGAACTCCTCGACTATACCCCTCCTCTTGCTAGCCGACATTAGACCACCTCGAGAGAGCCCCCAAACAATCTATAAAAGTTGAACTACTCCTCTAGCTCTCCCCTGCCGGAGTACCTCAACCAGATTATCTTCCTGTAGAGAGATTTCTCATCTTCACTCATCTTACTGAAGTATATCTCCCTAGATCTCTCGTCCTCGAACTCACTGACGTCCGTATAGAGTACTCTTCCTTCCTTCACGTTCCTCCCTAAAACACCTCCTCTTATGGAGATAGCCACCCTCTGGCCTGCTTTAGCCTCAGGTATCCTATTGCCCTCGTGCTGTATGTCTAGCACAACCCCTACTCTCCTCCCGCTCTCGTTTATGAGGGGGTAGCCGGGTCTGAGGCAGCCTGAGAGGACCTCAACGCCAACTATAGCAGGGTCACTCCTCCTGAAGACGAAGTTAGGGAGCACTAAGATCTCAGCTGGGAAGATCGCTTGCGATATTACCCTCTCCTCCTCTTTCCTCCTCAGGTCCTCTAGGTAGGACTTGAACTTCTCTATCAGTGTGTATATTATGACGTCCTCAAAGATAGCAACACCTCTCGATAGGGCTTCTCTCCTTATCTCCTCGCTTACCTTCACGTTGAAGGCTAGTATAGCTGAGTACTTCTCATCATCCCCTCTCATCACAGAAGCTTCGAACACATCCGCTTTAGTAACCTCACCTATATCAGCCCTCCTGATCGGTATACCCTCCCTCCCTATCTGTGAGACGAGAGCCTCTAAGGTGCCCAGAGCGTCTGCCTTAACTATAACCCCGATCCTATTCGTCCTTATTATTATCCTTTCAACCTCCTCTTGGACCTCTCTCTTCACCCTCTCTAAAGCACTAGGATCCCTTATCACGTAGATAGGAGAGCCTGCGAGGACTTCCTCTAGATCAGGAGCTGATATCATGACTCCGGCAGCTGCTGAGACCTCGTCTATTGTTCTGAACTTCTTAGTCATTCTCATCTCCTGGAGGGGTTCAGGAACTAAGAGGCCCCTGACCTTAGTCACTATGGGTCCCTTAGCTCCAGCTACTGCGATACTATCTCCCTTCCTTATCGTACCATCGTATATTATCGCAGTGAGCACAGTACCTAGGCCAGGATGTTGTCTCACCTCCAGCACGGTTCCCCTCCCTTCTTCAGTCTTTACCTCAAGTTTATCGAGCATGTACCTCTGCACTAAGCCAAAGAGTATCGTGAGGAGATCAGGAACTCCTTCGCCAGTTATAGCACTAGTGGGTACTATAGCGAACGTCCTCGTGAAGTCCTTTATCCTATCGTACCTCTCAGCGTTTATCCCATGCTCCATCAACTGATCCACCACTCTGTAGAGTCTTCTCTCTAATTCAGCCAAGGCTGAAGCGGGCTGACTCTTCTCAGATACTACGAATGGCTTCCCCTCTTGGGGCTTCCATCCGTATATCGTGTCTATCTTATTGAGAGCTATGACAAAAGGCACTTTCCTCTCCCTGAGTATGTTTATCGACTCTACTGTCTGCGGCTGTACTCCTCCGTTAACGTCTATGACCAAGATAGCGATATCCGCGACAGAACCTCC
>JAVQRZ010000100.1:0-5346 GCA_033582115.1 Candidatus Korarchaeum sp.
TGACTGACCTGAACTGAGGCCCTCTGCAACTCCGCGTGATATATAACGATTTAATCTGAGCTAGGGGTTACGCTAGGTGATACTACGGACAGGCTGGAGTTAGTGCTGAGGAACGTAGCTGAGCCCCTAGATGAGTTCGTCATGACCCTAGATGAGCTTAAGGAACTAGTTAAGGAGGGTAGACACAACGTTTACGTAGGATACGAGCCATCGGGCCCGATACACATAGGCACGCTAGTCACGGTCAGGAAGCTGAGGGATATGGTAGAAGCTGGGTTCCACTCGGTAGCTCTGATGGCTGATATACACGCTATACTAAACCTCAAGGGTCCTCAGGAGCTGATAAAGGAGGTATCGATGACTTACTGGAAAACTGTGTTCCACGAGCTAGGGTCTAGGGAGATCGAGATAAAGCTGGGAACTGACTTCGAGCTCTCAGAGGACTACGTGATGGACCTTCTGACACTCTCGCAGAGAGTAACAGCTAGGAGGGCTTGGAGGGCTATGACTATGGTGGCTAGGGAGCAGGAGGACCCGTTCGTATCTCAGATGATATACCCTCTCATGCAAGCGTTGGACATACTCTACCTCAAGGTTAGGATAGCCATAGGTGGGACAGATCAGAGGAAGATACATGCTCTAACTAGGGAGGTTTTCAGCTCGGACGTGCCTCTCAGGGTGGAGAAGTATGTCCCAACCGCTCTCCACACGCCTCTGCTCCCCGGACTCACAGGGGGTAAGATGAGCAGCAGCATACCGAAGTCGCACATAGCTGTCCACGACCCTCCTGAAGTGATAAAGGAGAAACTGATGAACGCATACTGTCCTCCTGGTAGCGAGCATCAGTACGATGATGAGGGAAAGCTTAAGAATCCAGTGCTAGCTATAGCCAAGCATTTCATACTCTCTGATGCCAAGAGCTTCACCGTTAGGAGGAGCAGGGCAGCTGGAGGAGGTGAGGTGGAGGTAGTTAACTACGAGCAGCTCGAGGGTATGTACAAGAGGGGTGAAGTTCACCCTATGGACTTGAAGGAAGCTGTAGCTAACTACCTGATAGAGGACCTCTCAAAGGTGAGGGAGGTATTCGAGAGCAATAAGGACCTCATAGAGCCCCTCTACAGGCTTCAGAAGTGGCAGAAAGAGAGGGGGCTTTTCGGGGAGCTGGAGTGGAAAGAGGCCTTGAGGTCATACGAGCCCTATTTGGGTTTGATGAAGGAGTAGGGCTTAAGATACCCTCTCCTTCAGCATCCTAGCGGTCTGAACTGCCTTCCTGATCAGAAGTGGTATCGTAGCGTCACTCAACCACCCTATACCTAAGGACAGTGCAAGAGCTCTTTTAGCAGCTCTTTGAGTTAGAGGAGCAACAGTGTGCCTGTTTATCTCACCTATCTCAATAGCTAAGCTCAAGGATTTCAAATGAGCCATTTGAATTAGCTTAAGTATGTCCTCCAAGCTGACTGAAAGTACTTCAGGCGAGTAGACCAAGCCCTCTTCATCCAAAGCTCCTGTTATCCTGAAGCCTACCTTGAGGGGCTTTATGTTCAGGTTCCTCAGCAAATCAGCTACCTGAGCTGAGGCCTTCTCCCCCTTCCTGAGCAAGGTGACGCTCTCAGCTATAGCAACCTTCCCTCCCTGTATCTTAGTTGGTATGTTCATAGCCCTGAGGTCCATCAGGATGGGTCCTGGGGCGAGGTCGGTAGGACCTGCTGGTACGATGACATCATCCTCAGCTACCTCCCCCGACTTCATGAAGACCTCTACCTTTCTCTCCGAAACGAGCCTGTACGTCTCGAAGGGGTCCTTCTTGCTGAAGATGACGACTAAGTTCATGGGAAGCCTCTCAGCTAGCTCCTTCAAGCCCTTCCTATCGGAGAACCCGCAAG
Organism: Candidatus Korarchaeum sp.; assembly: GCA_033582115.1. Taxonomy (GTDB): domain Archaea; phylum Korarchaeota; class Korarchaeia; order Korarchaeales; family Korarchaeaceae; genus Korarchaeum. Next base: position 1,884 of record JAVQRZ010000100.1, read on the forward strand.
CCTTCTTCAAGAGGGTCTTCTTCATCACTAAAAACCTCACGTCAGGCGTTAGTTCCTTCCTCACTCTCCCGAAGTGGTCAGCAGGTATCCTGGAGAAATCAGCTAGCATTACAGTAGGGTACTCCTCCACCAGCTTGAGGAACCTCTCCACAGCGGCTTCCTTCCTGACCCTAAATTTGCTCTTCCTCACAGCTTCTAATGACATAAGATCACCTCCCAGCAGTTATGGGAAGCTCCTCAGCTGGCCCCATAGTCGTTTTTACGTAAACCCTAGCTATCTTCCTTGGGTCCTCGTATTTCCTCTCTATAGCTGAGAGCACAGCCCTTATGTTATCTAAGAGTTCCTCGGGTCTCATATCCCTAGACCCCACTTTAGTATGCACTATAGGTTGGTCCTTCGTCCTTATCCTGACGGACCTCCTGAGCCTCTCTATTAGCTCAGGCAACTGGGAGACAGAAGCTGCTGGCAGACTAACAGGCATCTTATTCCTAGGACCTAGAATAGGACCTATGAACCTAACTATCCTCGGGAGAACGTCAGCTTGAGCTATAAAGAAGTCATAGTTGTTAGCTAACTTCTTGAGGGCCCTCTTATTAGCAGCTATAGCTTCTAGTTCCTCCGGCTCGAGCACCCTATCGGCTTCCGCCTCCCTAGCCTTAGTGAGAAACTCCCCCTTCCCTATCACCGCCACCTTAACCTTCCTGTTCCTAGGTCGGTGTGGTAACTCTACTAACTCGCTTATCTTAGCGCTAGGGTCCTTCTTGAGATCTATCCCTCTCAGCACCACCACAAGGTCTACAGCTTCGCTGAACCTCCTCTTAGGACTCCTCTCAATTACCTCCCTCAGCTTCCTGATGGAGTCACTCTCAACCAAAAGCCTCGACATATCAACCACCTATCAGGGAATCCCAAACTCCTAAATCAACTTCCCTCTGAATTTCCCTAGGGTCCTTCCCCTCTACCGTAACACCCATTGAGAGAGCAGTCCCCAGTACTTGCTTCACTATATTCTTGAAGCTAGGCGTGTTCGCATCGTTCAGCTTCATCTTAGCTATCTTAACGACTTGGTCCATCTTGAGACTACCTAGCCTCTTCTTAGCGTCCGAAGAGCCCTTCTCGAGCTTCAGCTCTCTGAGTATCAACATGGAAGTAGGGGGTGTACCTACCCTTACCTCGAACCTCTTGGTCTCAGTATCGACCTCTATCTCAACAGGTACCTTCATGCCAACGTAATTACTCGTCTTCTCGTTTATCTCCTTAACCACCTGCCCCATGTTAAGCCCTAAGCCTCCTAAAGCAGGGCCGAGCGGAGGGCCAGGCGTGGCCTTCCCCCCTTCTATGAGAACCTGAACTACCTTCTTAGGCAACCTTCTCACCTCCTTTCTCCAGAAGCTTCACGTTCATCACGGGCATCTTGACCTCCCAGTCCCTATCTATGTCTAGGAGCTTAAGGGTCAGCATCTTACTCCTCCCGCTCTCAGGAGCGGCTACGACCACAGCCCTGTAACCCTTGAAATTACCTTTAATAATCCTCACTATATCGCCGGGCTCTATCTCGATGCCGGCTGTCTCGCTAGCTATTATGTCCTCTATCTCCTGAGGTGGGATGGGGCTAGAAGAAGCGAGCCTCAGCTTACTCAAGCCCGCTATGAGCTTCCTGACCTCGTACTCCCTCTCAGCCTCGACGAAGAGGTAGCCCTTGAACTTAGGGACGAACGTTATGGACCTTATCCTGACATCAGAGGAGGAAGCCCTCCTTATCAGGAGCCTCATTATGTTTATCTCCTTCCCTGAAACTATTCTGATGGGGAAGAAGAGGGATTGGACCCTTTGGGACTCCATCTCATCCACCCACTATGTAGAGCGCTACTAACTGTATGAGAAAGCCTATGAGTCCTATCAGGAAGAAGCCAGTAATGGTGACCTTGAAAGTAGCCCATATCTCATCCCAGCTCGGCTTCTCAGCTACCTTAAGGGTCTGAACTATGTAATCAACTAAACCCTCTTTCCTCTCCTTCTCAGGCATCTCTCATCCCTCAGAGCTCATCTATGCCTAGGTCGCTCCTCTCCCTCACTTCCCTAGCTAAGGGGACGGTCTTCCTCTCAGCTACCCTTATCTCAGGTTTAACTACCACGGGTTTAGCAGCTGCCTTGGGTTTCGTCAACCTCTCTAGCGCGGGTTCCCTGAGCTCTCCCTGAAGGGCAGCCTCCACAGTAGGTGAGGTCACTCCAGTAACTATTAGGAGGACCTGCACAGCTCCCTTCAGGGAATCGTCTATCCTAGCTCCCCATATGACGTTAGCTGTAGGATCTAAGGAACTTACTATGGTCTCCACTATCTGCTGCATCTCCTCCAGTGAGAAATCAGGGCCCGAAGTTATGTTTATTATAGCAGCCTTCCCTCCTGAGATGTCAGCATCTAACAGAGGGTTGCCCAGAGCATCCTCAACAGCCTCCATAGCTCTGTTCTCACCATCGCTCTCACCGAAGGTCAGGACAGCCGGTCCTCCACTCTCCACGACATTTCTGAGGTCAGCTAGGTCTACGTTAACTAAGCCGGGCTTGACTACTAGCTCGACAACACCCTTGACGGCTCTAGCTACTATCTCATCGGATATGAAGAAAGCTTGGTGTAGAGGGAGCTCCCTGGCTATATCAAGTATTCTATCGTTGTTGACCACGACTATCGTATCCGAGACTGAAGCTAACTTCGAGAGACCCTTCATCGCTATCTCCTTCTTCTTCCCCCCTTCAGCTGTGAACGGTAGCGTCACAACGGATATGACCGCAGCCCCGACCCTTCTCCCTATCTCAGCTATCACAGGAGAGGCTCCGGTCCCAGTGCCTCCTCCAAGCCCTGCCATTATGAATAAGAGGTCGCAACCCTTCAAGAAGTCCTCTAGTTCCTCAGTACTCTCTCTAGCTGCTTCCTCCCCTATGTGAGGGTCTCCTCCGGATCCGTTCCCTCCGCAGAGCTCTCTCCCTATCAGTATCTTCCTATCGGCAGCTGTTATCAGGAGGTGCTGAGCGTCAGTATTCACAGCTACAGTCTCAACGGAATCTATACCTATAGCGTTCAGTCTAGTTATCGTGTTGCTTCCTCCTCCTCCGACGCCCATTATCACTATCCTAGCCTTCACTCTCTCTAAGAACTCCTTCAAGCTTGAGTCCTCAGGAGATACCTTCTGAGGGATTTCTCTAACTCCCTCCTCAGCTCTCCTAGTCGCTACTCTAACCATAGACTTCAAGCTTCATCCCCTACCTCGGTTCCTCACCAGTGATTATAAATTATATATTTAAAGTGAAGCTCGGGTCTGACGAAGCAGAGCTAAGCGATTGTTACACTAACTCCAACCCTCTAGAGGTCAGATCGAGGGGACCTAACGTTTATATTGATATCTCACTCCAATTCGATATGGTGGGCCCGTAGCTCAGCAAGGATAGAGCGGCGGCCTCCTAAGC
>JAVQRZ010000101.1:0-6181 GCA_033582115.1 Candidatus Korarchaeum sp.
ATCCCTCTCATCGAGCCTCAACCTCTTGACATTCCCCCCTTTCATGCGTCATCCCTAAATAACTCACTAAAAAAGTTATTTCATAGGAAGCTTGATTTAAGTGCAGGATCTCTTGATGATCACAAACCCTCGAGTACTGTCGTGAAAAAGTCATGATGCTCCTCCTCATCCTTCAATATCTTTTTGAATAACTCCGCTGTAGTAACGTCACCTTCCTCCTGAGCTACTTCTATCACCTGCTTGTAGAGGGTTATAGCGTTCTCCTCATCCTTGGCGTCCTGTTCTAACATCTCCTTCAAGTTATCCCCGACTTTTATCGGGTCAGGAGCTGTTGTAGGCTTCCCTCCTAAGTACCAGAGTCTCTCAGCTATTGTTTCAGCATGCTTCATCTCCTCTATAGCTATCTTCTTGAAATTATCGGATAGAAGTGTGTGGATAGGCCCTACTGTCTGGACGTGTTGCCACATGTACTGTATCGATACCTGTAGTTCTCTAGCTATAGCCTTATTGAGAAGGGACTTCAACCTATCGCTCGCTTTACCAGCGACAACCATTAGATCACCTTAACAATAGTTTGATATTTATGATAATATAAAGCTAAGGTTAACTTTATGAACCTTAGCTTGAGTTATACGCGTAGTGACGTTTATTAGCACAGAAGTAGGTAATCGAGGAGGTCGGACCATCCAAGAAAGCCTTATAGTACTGAGCTCCCTGCAGCCCGAGGCTCAGAGGGAAGGAGAGAGGAGGAGATTGGATCCTCTGATATTAGGCTCTGTAACTCTCTTAGGTTTGAATCAAGAGGAATTAGTAGCTAGCGACAGGAGACTGAAGAGAGCAGGACTCTTCGAAGTACCTAGAGGCTCTATATTGGCGTTGCTCGCTCCTACTAGAGGGGGATTGGCGAAGCTCGTATCGATAGGCCGCGTACTGGTGACAGCGAGTAAGTTGAGCGATACCTACTCCTCCTACAGCCCAGCTAACTACGATGAGCTCAAGGAACTGGATGAGAAGATAAAAGAGGTAATAGGCAGCAAGAACGTGGTGACGCCTATGGAGAGAGTTAAGGACGGCTACCTCATACTAGCTGAGAACGTCCTGAGGGAGGGCATATATTACTCGGGCATGGGCGAGTTCCCCGATCAGGGTTACCTGCTCTCTGAGAGATGGCTCGACTTAGCTGGATTGAAGGGCGGTATAGCAGGGCTCTGGGGGAGAATATGGGGTAGACTCTTCGTATTAGAGCCTGGGGAAGCTGTGATGTTGATGTTAGGGTTTATAGCATCCTCACCGACCATGGAGGAGCTCATAACAGAGGGGGAGGTAGAAGCTCTGAGGGGGATGAGCCAGCACGAGGTCTTCGTCAGGTTGCTCGAGGGAGAGGTCAGGAGGATAAAGTACATGGGTTGGCACTTGATGAGGAGGGGTCTGAGTTGAGGTGGAGGCTCCTTCTCGAGTCTGGAGATGCTGCTACTAATATGGCCATAGATGAGGCTTTGATGAGATTCGGGATACCTACAGTGAGGTTCTATAGGTTCAAGCCTAGTAGCGTGACGATAGGATACTTTCAGAGGGTTAACTCAGCTGTGAACCTGGAAGAAGCGAGGAAGTTAGGGGTTAAGGTTGTCAGGAGGGCTACAGGAGGGGGTTCAGTCTACCATGATGAGGAGGGGGAGCTCACTTACTCAGTAGTAGCCTCCGAGAGCTTGTTCCCGAAGGGATTCGCTGAGAGCATGCGTCACATATGCGAGGGTGTGGTTAGAACTATCAGGTCCTTCGGTTTGAAAGCTGAGTTCTCAGGTGTGAACGACGTGGTAGTAGCTGGGAGGAAGCTCTCAGGGAGCGCTCAAGCTAGAGAGCAAGGCATACTGCTTCAGCACGGGACTATAATGTATGCTACTGACTTGGAGAAGCTCGCATCACTGCTGCTAGCCCCGAAGGAGAAGCTCTCTGACAAGGGAGTCAGTTCTATACTGGAGAGAGTGACCACAATATCCAGGGAGCTGAGGAGGAGCGTCAGCTTCAATGAAGTACTTTATGCAGCTATAGAAGGGTTCTCGTTCTTAGGTGAGTTTCAGGAAGGTGAGCTGAGCGAGGAGGAGTGGAGGTTAGTGGACATATTGGTTGAGCAGTCTCAACGACTCTTGGAACTTCAGGAGGTGATTACATGAAGGTGATCAGGTCTAAAGCTGGGAAGACGCTTGAGCTAACGTTGGAACTAGAGGGAAATGTGATAAAGAGGATCGAGATATCAGGTGATTTCATGGCTCACCCTAGCGACACTATAGAGGAGCTCGAGAGGAGGCTCAGAGGGGTTAGGTTAGGGAGCATGAGAGCGTAATTGAGGAGGTACTTAAGGACGCTGAGTTGGTGGGGATAACCGTTGAGGACATAGTAAGAGCGATAGGAGAGTTCATTGAGCTTCGAGACTGAGGGTTTGTCTAGAGAGATTTTAACACATTTGGAATTAGTTGAAGCATCTCCGTATTGAGGAAGCTTAAGCTACTCAATTCTAAAGGGATAGGAGGGAGGAAAAGCAGTTACCTAGGCCTTATCCTCATAGCCCACCAGATCGGTAAGATGATAGCTAAAACGAACATCCCCTCCATTTGATACGAAGCTTGCTTCGCCCCCTGAAGTTATGCACGCACTGCAGTCGATAACGGAGTGAACAATCGAGAGGCCTGCGATGTTCCATCCTGAGTAGAAGTAATAGCAGAGGAATACCATTGAGGAAAGCGATCAATAAGTGTACCGCGACCCCATGTGAACCCTACCTAGCGACGAAGGATGTAACTCAGAGCGAAAAGGGCTGAACTGAAGGCAATCGCGATGAGGAAGCCCCTTCACTTAGGTCCTTCGCCTATCGAGAAGTCCTTATTCAATAGTCCCTCGCAAGTCCAACCATTAGGGAGAAGTGGAGCGACCCTAGGGGCTCAGCCTTGACGCGATCTCCAGCGGCTAGATAAGTACCAAGCCGATGGACCTCACGAAGGCTGGAGCCAGGGATCTAAATCCCCTATTGGAAACATCAAGATCAGTTCAAAGTCTCCGTAGTACCTTAGGAAGAGGATACGAGGATCTTTAATGAGTCTGAAGAGGGCATTCGCCATCTGAGAGCTCCTGTCGATTATCTGTAAGGTGTCCAAATGGTTAGAAAAGTGATGAAGAGGTGGAGGACTTCGGAGAACTTAAGGCTCCAGATACCCGTCCCTCTAAAAATCTTTAAAAGCTCTCCGATCTCATTCATCCCTTGCGATGCTACCACATGCCTAATTGCCTTCCGGGATCTCGCTTAGCAGATCTCCTCCCGAGCCCTATGCCTCAGTGGGGAGAGCGGGTGCCTCGACTCACTCCTTGAGCTTCTCAGCTTCTAGTGAGCCCCTCGGGTGCCTCGAGAGGAAGCCCCTGATTTGCTCACGTCTCCGAATAGATAAAGCTAGACTCATGTGGAGCGAGAGCCTCGCCTGGTGAGCGGTTGAGGGATCTCAATTGATGACGGAATGCATATATTCTGCTTCTCTCCACCGGTAGCATGTCCGAGAGATCACGCTTCGTGGTCCACGAGCACCACGCCAGAAGAGCTGGCCTTCACTACGACTTGAGGCTCGAGATGGATGGCTTACTGAAGGACTGGGCCTTCAGGAAGGAGTTACCGCTAACCTACGGAGTGAGGAGGTTCGGGGTACAGCAACCCGACCACGACTTAAGCTGGCTCGACTTCGAGGGCGAGATTGAAGAGGGCTACGGAGCTGGAGTTATGAGGATCTGGGATAAGGGTGAGTACGAGGTCCTTGAGAGCGATGAGGAGAAGCTTGTCCTTAAGTTCTACGGTTCCAAGCTGAAGGGGAGCTACGTAATGCTCAAGTTCAAGAACGGTTGGCTCTTCTTCAAGAAGTCGTAAGTGATGTTGACGAGAGAAGAAGGCTGAATCAACCTCGCTATCGCGAGGGACCTGTTCTTCACACTGGAGGTACATCAGTGCCTGAAGGAAACCATCTGGATCGAGAGTAGTTGGTTGACCCAACCGATCCGACAGTGCGAAGGCTGTAGGAAGCTACTCAGAGGGAAAGTCTATTAAGATAAGCCATGCAGTAATCAGGTGCTCTCATGAAGGTCCTGCCCTTGAGCTCGGACTCGATGGGTGCTAGGAGCATGGCTACTCTCGTTGAGACGAAAGACCTGAGGATCGTGATAGACCCCGGAGTAGCTCTAGGGCCGAGTAGGCACGGTCTCCCTCCCCACCCGATGGAGTGGGAGAGGATGGAGGAGCACTGGAGGGAGATAGTTAGGCACACCGATAAGGCGGATCTCATAATAGTGACTCACTACCACTACGACCACCACAACCCTTGGGAGGAACTGGAGGTCTATGAGGGGAAGAGGGTCTTAGTGAAGGATCCTAAGAACAGGGTAAACCGGAGCCAAATGGGTAGAGCACACTTCTTCTTGAAGCAGATAGAGGGTAAGGCTGAGATCGAGGTAGCTGATGGCCGCAAGCTAGTTGAAGGCGATACTCTCGTAGAGTTCTCAGAGCCCGTGTTTCACGGTACTAGCAACAAGCTAGGCTACGTGATAGAGGTGTTCATAGAGAAGGGGGATGAGAGCTTCCTCTTCACGAGCGATGTCGAGGGGCCCTCGTTGGATGAGCAGGTAGGCTTCGTCTTGGAGAGGAGACCGAAGCTAGTCATGGTGGACGGCCCCATGACGTACATGTTGGGTTACAGGTACCCTGAAGAGAGCTTAAAAGCTTCATTGAGGAACCTATCAGCGATACTAGACGTTGTTGAAACGTTAGTGATAGACCACCACCTCCTCAGGGACCTGGAGTGGAGCAGGAGGATAGAGGAAGTGCTCAGAAAGGGAAGGAAGGTTAAGAAGAAGATTTTAACTTCAAATGAGTTAGCTAGTAAGCCTTTTGAGATTCTTGAGGCTAAAGGAAGGAGTTGTACGATCTGTACCCCGTCAAAAGGTCTGAGTTGAGGGAGTGGAATCTGAGGGATTGATCGAGACCGAACCACTCAAGCTCATCACCGCCCCCATGGGACGTGTGATTAGGAGCTACCCTACTCCCGATCGCTTCAAATCGAGGATCAAACCGTGTGGAGAAGGAGTTCATTCAATCCTCAACCTATCCGATGAGTCAGATTATCATCTATCTTACTCAAATCACCGAAAGAACTCTAGAGTTCAAGAGTTCTCGCGATAGTGTCTGAAGGGATCTGAGAGCTAGGGCGTCTCACTACCTCTAAGCCTGTTGGGTTCTAACATGTAGGAAGCATCAGCCGGAGCCCCACTCAGCGAGAGGTTCACGGGGACGTTGGAGCTAACTGTGATGACGATAGAAGCGGACTCTCCAGCTCTGAGGTCCAGATTGTTCCTCGAGAGGCTCACGGATGTGTTGGGTCGTGATGGAGAGGTCGTGAGACTTGTAGGAGTCCGACTTACAGGTCGCCTGAGTTGAGGTTGGTTTCTTGATCAAATTAGCTGCGGAGTGGATCGTAGTAAACCTCAGGGCTTTTTATTGACTCGCAAAGACAGCACGAGGGGTATGGGAGGCGTGAGGATCAGATATTGGCACCTTTTCCTAGTGCTCCTCGTGATTCTCTCCCTGGTATGGACGATCGGAACGATAAGCAGAGGTGAACAGAAGCCTTTACAGCGTATGATGAGTGAAGATGACGTTAAGAACTCCTTGAATGCTTTTGCGTTTGATCTCTTCCTGAAGCTCGAATTGGAACGTGAAAATAACATAGTATCACCACTCAGCGTCTACTCGGCTTTAGTCATAGTTTACGAAGGAGCCGAGGGGGAGACAGCTGATGAGATGGCATCGACACTACACTTACTCGGGGAGAACCCTGCCCAAGGCTACAGGTCCCTCTTAGAATCCCTCTCAGGGATAGAAGCCTTAAAGGTTGCTAACGCCCTTTGGGTCCAGAGGGACTTCCCCATCAGGAGGGATTACCTCAAGAGGGTCTCCGACTACTACAGCGGAGTCGTTGAGAACCTGGACTTCGCGAAGGACCCTGAGGGATCCAGGAGGAGAATAAACGAGTTTGTTAGGGAGAAAACGGCTGGGAAGATAGATGAATTACTGCCCAGAGGCTCTCTCGACGGTATGACCAGGCTCGTCGTGACCAATGCGGCTCACTTCAAGGGTAACTGGAAGTACAGGTTC
>JAVQRZ010000102.1:0-1867 GCA_033582115.1 Candidatus Korarchaeum sp.
TCCCTAGTAACTCTTATGTTACTACCTCGAAGATGAGAATGCCTCGGATGGCTGATGGCAACGTATATTAATAGAGATCGATCAAGTAGCTCGAGGTGAGGGAATGCCTAGAGGAACGCATGGTGCCCTGAACAAAGCTGGTAAGGTGAGATCACTAACCCCAAAGGTTGAGGCTAGAGAGAAGATCAGCCCTCCACCTAGAGTGAGGGTCAAGATGCTATACAGAAAGAGGTACGTGCTCGGCAGGAAGCCCGGCCAGCACCCGATCTAGGTAGGGGATGAGTTGAAGGTATTCGTAGCCATACAGCCCTACGGTATCCTAGTCCTCGATGATAAGGGAGACCTCCTGGAGGGTTTCCCCTTCCCTAAGGATGCTAAAATTATTTCCGATATGATCGTTAGAAGGAGCTCGCTGAGGGAGATACTAGGAGAGCTGATAGCAAGAGTCAACGCTACTGAGACTGAGATAGTCGTGAATGACGCAATCCTCAAGGAGGTACTAAGGGAGATTGGAGTTAATGCAATGCTCTCCCCTGAGGAAAGACCCTTCCTAGAGATCAGGAGATCGCCCTTGAGGTACGCTTCTCGACTATGGGGGGACCTCAAGCAGAGGGAGTACTTCTCCTTGCTGAATGAGATCGAAATCCTTGTAACTAGATCTAGGGTGAAGGAGTACCTCAGCTCCCTTGATCAGCAGGTTATCAAAGCTGTTGATTTCGTGGACCATTCAAACAAGGCCTTGAACATAATAGCGCCAGCCATCAGGGAATGGTACTCAATACATTTCCCAGAGTTGGATGAGTTGTTAGAAGATCATTATGAGTTCATCAAACTAGTTTCCGTCGAACCCAACAGGAGCAAGATGAAGGAAGATACCCTCAGGAGTATCGGTCTTAATGAGAAGATAGTAAAAAGAATACTTGAAGCTTCTAGAAGTTCAATGGGGGCTGAGTTGAGTGATATTGATCTACAAGCGATAAAAAGCGCTGCATCTAGCTGGATAGCTCTTTACGAAGCGAAGAGGGACATGGAGCTATACATAGAGGAGTTAATGAGGAGAGCTGCTCCGAACCTCTCAGCTTTAGTGCACCCTCTCGTAGGAGCTAGGCTTATAGCTATTGCTGGTAGCTTGGAGAGACTCGCTAACCTTCCAGCTAGCTCCATACAGATATTAGGGGCTCACAAAGCTATCTTCATGCATCTAACCAAAGGGACGAAACCTCCGAAACACGGTGTCATCTTCCAAGCTAAGGAGGTGAGGGGTTCGCCTAAGAGCTTGAGGGGGAAGATAGCAAGACTCCTAGCTACGAAGATAGCGATAGCTGCTAAAGTTGATGTCTATGGAGGAGGGAGGTACATAGGGGATAGAGTTGAGGAGATAGATGAGAAGATCAGGAAGTACGTGGAGGCGATGAGGAGTGAGGATCAGAGAGGATCAGAACTTTAAGAACGTTTACTGGATATTAAATGGTAAGAAGCAATTAGCGACGAAGAACCTGACTCCTGGAGTGAGGGTTTATGATGAGATCCTCAAGGAGATTCAAGGAGTTGAGTACAGGATATGGAACCCTAAGAGGTCGAAGCTCGCTGCAGCTATATACAATGGATTGAAGAACTTTCCCTTCAAGAGGGGCTCTAAGGTCCTATACCTCGGGATAGCTTCAGGTACGACTGCATCTCATATAAGCGATGTGATAGAGGAGAGCGGTATTATATTCGGAGTTGAAGTAGCTCACTGGATAATAAGAGATCTCCTGAGAGTAGTTGAGTTCAGGAAGAATATCGTTCCAATATTGGAGAGCGCTAGGAGACCTCAAAACTACAGCTGGATAGTAACAGAAGTCGATATCATTTACGAGGATGTAGC
>JAVQRZ010000103.1:0-6654 GCA_033582115.1 Candidatus Korarchaeum sp.
ATAGCTTTGTCATTCGCGATCTTGATTCTCCTCAAGAGGGCTTTCAGTTCCAGGGGGATTCCCGAAAATGAAAGAAGGGATGAGGTGTGAGCTGGGGGGATCAGCTTCCAGGAGATTTAGTGACGCTCCTTTCCCTGCGTAACACAATGAAGATCGCGATCAACGCGATAATAACCGCTAAAACCACGATCATGATCATCATGACAATTAAGTTCCCTATAGCGGGCATCCCAGGTTTAACTGTGGTCTGAGGACTCTCAGTCATCTCCTGGGTTTTCGTCGGTACCTCAGGAGTTTCCGTGTGAGTTTGGCTCGGACTCGTGGGAGCAGTAGTGGTTTGAGTGACCGTGATGGACTGAGTGTCCTTCTGCGTCCCAGTCGCTGGGAGCACCTTTATCCGAGGATCCGTCTCAGGGTCGCTCTCCGAGAGCCTGTACCTCCCCTTCCAGACCTCCAAGTGGAGATCGTAATCTCCGGGAACTGTGGAGCTAGGGACATCTAAGTAGATCTTCCTCTCCTTATCGGGATCAAGTTGGAGTTCGATCACTTGAATCCTCAGTCTCTTGATCCCCGAGACGAAGTAAACGGTCAAGTTGTAGTGAGAACTCGTAGTCTCCTCAGAAGCTTTGACACTTATCAAGATCTTCTCCCCAGCTTTAACAGTTTTGTCCTCTGTGTAAATAGTTACTTCAAAGTCAGGGAACACGGTGATGTTCAGAGTGGGTAAATAACCTATCTGAGTGTAGGCGCCCCTGACGTTCTGATAGAACTCGACGTAGAAGGGTAGGTATTTCTCCTCATAGTCCCTGGGGACGAAGGTCACGAAGCCGTAGACTATCTGCTCCTCTCCAGGCTTTAGATTCACCGGTAGGTCTACGTCATTGGTTGGCTCATCATCGAGCATGATAAGCCTCAGGATCAGATCTGTAGGTTCTGAGCAAAGGTTCTTGATGTAAACAGCGACTACGTGACCCGATTCGCCGGGCCTCATTACCTGCCTGTAGTCGAAGTAGTTAGCGATGATACAAGAGGTTTGGGCATCTGAACTGGCTAGCTGTAGCGACGCTACTCCTAAGATGAGTAGTATGAGCAAGGCGTAGTATCGCATGCCTTACTCTGGTAACCTTATAGATATAAAGTTTATTGCATAATTTAAATTTTTAAATATTTTAGCCCATTATAGGTATAACTTTACGCGAAGAAATCGGGGAGCTCATCCGCTCTCTGAATACCTGCGGGCGAACCTCAGCTACTAGGAGCCCTCAGGAGGCCTTCTAGCGAGAATCATGCGATCCCTAACGGAACTTGAACGACCCGTCAAGGTAGTAGTCAAGAGGGCTTCGAACATGAGTGAAATATACTTTTTAAGGACTCGACCTCAGGGTCACTACGATGGACGCTACCTTCAGTGAAGTCATCGTGAGAGAGCCTCCCCGTACCTATGCTCGTTGCGTTTCCACTAACCCCTTCAAGGAGAAGTTAGACCTCAACTTAGCTAAGAAGCAGTGGAGAGATTATGTCAGTATCCTCAGGGAGAATGGAATCGAGGTTATTGAGCTGGAGCCTCTTCACAGCTACCCGGATAGCGTCTTCGTGCAGGACATCGCTGTAGTAGGTTGCTCGGGTAAGGCTCTCCTAGCTAGTTTCGGTGAGGAGAGCAGGAGAGGTGAGGAGGAGTCCTTAAGAAGTTTCTTAGAGGGTAGGGGCTTCGAGTTGAGGAGAGTTGAGCCTCCCGGGAGATTGGAGGGAGGAGATGTCCTCGTAACCAATGAAGGAGTTGTTTTCATAGGGATTTCGTCTAGGACAAATGAGTTAGGTATTGAGAGCTTCGAGAGGACGTTCAACCTGAGGGTAGTGAGGATCTCGGTCAGCAGGGTCTTCCACTTGCTCTCAGGTGTGAGTTACTTAGGGAGCAGAACAGTTGCCCTATGCCCTAGTTTAGTAGATCCATCCTTCTTTCAAGGTTTTAAGGTAATTTACGTACCTGATGATGAGTCATACGCTTCTAACATGCTGTATTTAGGTGAAAGTAGGGTCTTGATTCCTAAGGGATTCGAAAAGACAGAGGAGAAACTCAGAAAAGGGGGATTCAAACCACTAAGTACGGATTTGAGCGAGTTCTGGAAGTGCGATGGTGGAGTTACCTGCCTATCGCTTCCTATATACTACGCTCTTTAGCTACCCTTAAGCTAGTGCTCGCTTCAAGAGCTTCAACCTACTCATAGCTATAGTCAGGAAGAACATCCCGAGCAATATCATGAAAACGCTACCGAACACTCTCCAGGGTATTTCGAACTCCAGAAGGATTGATGAGCCACCTAAGACGAACCCTAACCCAAGTAGAATGAGTATAAATGTTCCTAGGGATTCAATTGCCTTATCTCCACTCTCTGAAATTTTCTCAGCCTCTGAAACTTCCTCCTCAAGAGGAGCTGACTTCTTTATCAAGATCTCAGCCAGGGCCATAGCTAAGAAGCCGAGGCCCATGCCTATAAACAAGCCCGGAGCTATGTTATCGAACAGAAAACCTATACCCATACCCAGGAACATGAAGGTGACGAAGAGGAATCCCTCGAACTCCTTACCTCCTGAACGCTTAGACATAATAACCACTCCACATTGAAACCAAATGCTTTCATCTTATAAAAAGCTTACGTATTTTCACTCGAAAACTGTGAGAAGTTCATCGAATCGGCGCTATGCCTGAGTGATCTAACTCACCACCTGAGGTCTCCTTGATCAACTCCAGAGCTAGGTTGAGAGCTCTCCTCACTTTGGCTCTCTCCACGCTCGGAACCCCGGCTGCTACTATCAGCACGTCCCTAGTATCTTCCCTTATCTTGGTCCTCTCGCAATCTCTGTGCGGGTAGAGGAAGATAGGTCCTTCCTCATCGGCTAGAACTGGTTCCCCTCCTTCAAGTTTCCTCTCACCCCCTCCTATCAGCTGAAATACTTCCCCTGGCTTTGCCAATCTGAGCTCTAACTTCCCGACTATCTTGCTCATATCGTAGAGCCCTATGGGTACTAGCGTCAGAGCGCTAGCAGCGTTACCTGCATCCACCACGCTGTTCACAGAAGGTACCCTCTCCCCCCTCAGGATACGCCTCACCAAAGCTTCACCGCTGGGCCTGACCTTAGTTGGATCGATGCCTATCCTCCAGTAGAAGTCCCTGTAAGCTCTAGCCACTGGATGGTCCTTCAGGCTCTCGAGACTGTAGAGATCCCTCACCTCCTCAACAACTCTTTCAAGGACACTAGAGCTTCTAGAGACTCTAACCCCTCTTAACGATCCGTAAGCTACGAATATGCCTAGCTTCCCTGCTTCCTCACTCACCTCCAAGGGTTCGACCTCCTCTTCCTCCTCCCCCTCCTACTCCTGCTCTTAAGGGCTCCTGCTCCTAGAAACGCTGCTGCAGGCAAAACCACTTCAGGCCTCATCAAGAGCTCGGGGTTCAGAACGCTTAGCGGAGAGCCTCCCTCCTCGGTCCTTACCTCCTGCTGTACTTCTACCTCCTCTTCCTCCTCAAGCACTGAGATCATCACCTCACGCTTTGCTGTGTTGTTAGCTTCATCCACAGCCATCACTCCCACCTTAATGCCTCCGGGCTTCTTCGCCTCTATCCTAGCTTCAGGAGGCCCTAGCGTTTCGAAGCTACCATCACCATCCAGGTCCCAGTAGAGCCTCTCGAACTCCCCGATCACCCTGACGGTAGCTACCTCCCCTACCCTCAGCGCCTCCTTATCGACGCTCACATCCACGCTAGGTGGCGTGTTATCTACTTTGAGGTCAGCGAAAGCCCTGAGGTCACCTCCTTCTAGCTTCAGCAGGTAATTACCATCCGGAAGCGATGAGGTATCCCACTCAATGCTCCCGTTACCTTCCACCTCTCTTATGAGCTTCCAGTCTTTACCGTCGCCGTAGTAAAGGGAGGCGCGATCTATGTTCACCAGCGTCCAGGAGATCTTAACTACGCCGGATGATTGACCGCTCGGTGCCCTCAGGGAGAGACTCTTCTGGATCCCGCTGGAAGGTTTCTGCTTGTTTATAGAGTAACGCATCACTACCTCCTCAGTGTTTCCGTACTTATCCTTGAGGAGGAACTTGAAGCAGTGGTAACCGCTCACTAGCTCCACTATGGGGGTCACGTCTATGCTGACTAGGGAGGTCTTCCAGACCCTCCTCTCCAGCATCTTGGACCATTGGCCCCAGCACCGTGCCATGGAACACAGTGAGGAAGGCGTACTCATCTATTGGGGCTATTATCCTCACCGTTATGATAGTTCCAGGGCCTATCTTGGACATGTTCCTCGGTTCTATCACCATCTTAGGAGGTTCCGTATCCACCCTCAGCTTCAGGACTGCTTTAGAGGTCAGGAGGCCGTCCGAAGCTTCTATCATCACGCTCTCAGATGAGGGTACTTCCATCCTCATCGCATCACCTGATTTGACGTCGCCACTCCAGACCTCAACCCACCCGTTAGAGTAAACGCTCAACTTAACTTTAAGCACGCTGGAGAGGTCATCACTGACCTTGAAGCTGAGGTTGAATAACTTACCCACCTTGGTGTGGTTAGAGGGTTGGAGCACTTCCACCCTAGGGGGCTCGCCTGCCCCAGCTACTTCGTCCACTAGAGCCACTCTCCCCTGTTCTAAGTAAGCCCCTATTCCCAAGATGACCTCTAGCAAGCCGTCGTTATCGAAGTCAAGCAGTAAGGGAGGGGTCTTGGCTTCGAACGTCACGTAGGTCCCGAAGTTAGAGGGTCCTCCTGAGACCCAACCGCTCGGTTCCCTCAGGTTCAACCTCCACTCCTCCTTACCCTCGTGGGAGAAGCAGTAGAGGTACTGACCGCAAGCAGCTAGAACCTCAAGCTTGAAGTCGCTATCTACATCGGCTACAGCCACTCTGTTGTAAGGAGCTCCCACCTTAGCCCTCCAGAGGACCCCGTTCATCGATCTAGCCACTAAGGTCCCGTCCTTCATCACGTAGATAAGCTCAGGCTTCCTGTCACCATTAAGATCAGCGGCGGTCGGCTCGGTAACTCCCCCCTCAGCCCTCAATATCAGCGATTCGCCCTTGATCACTTGAAGCGTGTCACCACGGTAACAAGCTACTTCCAACTTCCTATCACCATCGAAGTCAGCTAGCAATGGAGCTGATGAGCAAGCCTGAGGGGAGTGAGTCCTTATGCTCTCCCCAGGCCTCCAGAGTAGGATCCCCGAGTGCGAGGCTATCACCACCTCCTTCTTACTGTCACCATCGACATCGCCAAAAGCGAAGCCCAAAGGGGTCTCATAGATCGAGTGAGCCTCAGGTTCCCCGAGGGGCGAGTCGATGTAAAGGAGCTGCTTGTCAAGGTAGATCAGAGCCTCATCGTATCCATCCCCATCCATATCAGCCACCAAGGGGACCGGAGGTTCCATGACAGTTGGGAAGTCCGTCCTGTACCCTGAGTAGACGAAGCCGCCCGAGGAGTCCCTCCTGGAGACATCAGCTAGGCTGAAGAACTTGAAGCTCCCGCTATCCATCACGGTAGCGAAGGAAGCTGCCCCTCTCTCCCTACTGTAGCAGATAGCGAAAGCAGCACCTCCGCTTTGCGTTTTAGCGTGAGCTATTCTTACCTGCCTCCCTTCGCATATACTCAAGGTCCTCACGGCTGAGTTCGGGTCCATGTAAGTCATAGTACCGTCCGAGGAGACCACTAGGAACGACTTCCCTCCTAACGGTATGAGGACCACTGGATCCTCGGGTAGGCCCTGTTTGAAGAGTAGGAGCCTCCCTCCGTTCCTGAGGGCTCCTAAGCCCGAGTAGTGACCTGTCTCAGGAGTTCCAGTCGCTTGGCCAATCGGCACCCATGAGCTGAGCATCACCAGTATCAGTAGGAACGCTGTGTACCTCATCACGATAACTCCTGATCAGAGTGAAAAAATCCAGTTACTCACTTGTAATACAGGGGTAATTCAAGTTTATCAAGCTGAGCCCCGAGGTGACGTGATGGAAGCCTTGATCTCCGACTTCGTGAGAGTCGAGAGGATGCCGAGCTTCTCATGTAAGCTCTGCGGTAGCTGTTGTAGGGATAGAGCTGTGATGCTTTATGAGGAAGACCTGAGGAGGATTGAGGAAGTTGGCTTCTCTGATTTCCACGAGAGGACCAGTGAATTAGAGTATTACCTCACGGGAGCTTCCTACAGGATGAAGCTCAAGGAGGACGGGTCCTGCGTCTTCCTGAGCGGTGACGGCAAGTGCTCCATCTATGAGCTGAGACCGGATACCTGCAGGAGGTACCCGTTCATAGTAGGAGAGGGGTTCATCCTGGTATCGCTTTCCTGCCCGGGCGTGTCCTGGGATGCAGAGGGAGATCCTGAGCCCTTCAGGAAGCCCTCGGAGAGGATAGCTAAGCACATAGCTAAGCTACTGTAGGTTTTGCGGGGTGTCCTTAATGTACCTACTGCTCACTGAGTAGCGACACTTTACTTAAGTCCCTAACTTAACTATTCGCTGCTATTTATATACTGAGGCGCAGATCGCATAGCAGCGAAGGGGTGTCAAAAACTTTACCCTTCCCGTAAACTATTTATAGTGAAGCGAGTAATTATAGCATCGGAATCCCGAAGAGGGAGTTGAAAGCGAAAAAACGCGGCGGGAGGGGCAATAT
>JAVQRZ010000104.1:0-2419 GCA_033582115.1 Candidatus Korarchaeum sp.
TTCTCGACCACCAGTAAGTCCTGCCCCCAGAAGCCGGGACTACCAACGGGGATCACCATCCTCCCTCCTTCCTTGAGGAGCTCTATCAGGGGAGGGGGAATTCTCGGCGCAGCTGCTGTAACGAGTACCCTGTCTACCTTGTCCCTCAGCGGGAGGCCTGAGCTCCCATCGGAGTTCACCACGTAAACTCTAGATGAGTAGCCAGCTGCTCTGAGGTTGTTATAAGCTAGGATAGCTAACTTAGGGTTTATCTCGATTGTTATCACAGTACCCCACTTCGAGACAGGAGCATCGCTCGGGGCTACTATCTCAGCTATAGTTGCAGCGTGGTATCCACTCCCAGAACCTACCTCCAAGACCAGCTGCCCTGTATCTAGATCCAGCAGCTCGTTCATCATGAAGACCATGTGTGGAGCGCTTATAGTCTGATCCTCCCCTATGGGGAGCGGGATGTCTTCATAAGCCATCTTCCTGTACTTTTCCGGTACGAAAAGCTCTCTCCGCACTATTTCAGCTGATCTCCTCACCTTCTCCGTCTTTATAATCCCCATCCTGACTAAACGTTCGATCAACCTGTAGTGTGGGTCCATCCGGTGGTACTGATGTTAGAGGAGATATTAGCTTACGGTCATCCCAATGTGAGGGCTACGCATAAGACAACTATGCAAGTGACCAAGGATGAGGAGATAAGCCGAAGAGCGGATTGTGTAATAGGAGTTAGGGCTAACAAGTCTGTCGCAGACTTAAGCGAAGCCCTCAGGGTGCACCTTATCGAGGGAGGGGATGTCCTCATAGTTATCTCTGTTTTTGATCAGGAGTTCAAGCTTTACGCTCAAGGGAGCAAGGATCTTAGGTTGAGCCACCCTAAGGATTCTGTGATAAGGAAATCAGATTACGTAGATGAGAGGACACTCGTTATAAGAGCTACGGCATCCTCTCGCGATCTGCCTAGGGGGATGGTGAAGCGACTCAGGGACCCTAGGGCTCAGCTCTGCTTAACCATAAGCTTTTAGAGGAACCCCTGCCCAACGGGGTCCTCAGGTTTCATCAGTTCCCTCAGGTAAGAAGTAGCGTAGGATCCTGACTCTAGGAAGAACGATAGCGTCACGAAATTACTCCCCTCAACGATCCTCAGGTAATCAGCTTCACAAACCGCCCTCCTGAAGTCACCTAGTGCGCTGATCTCAGGGAGCTCCCTGAATAAGAAAATCTCCCTGCTTAACCCTTCCTTCCTCATTAGAGCATCGAGCTCCTCGTGTAGCCATCCTCCCTTGGCCCTGGTGAAGGCTCCTGGGATTGGAAGCAGGAGATCTCCTCTCTCAGGGTAAGTCGTTATAGCTCCGCTCTCCTTGAGGACGAAGTCCCCTTCCTCTAAGGATAACCCATGTTCTAGTCTCCTCGATAGGAGTAGATTGAATAGGTAAGACTGGTAGGAGTGAACATAGAACTTCATTAGGTCAGAACCTACACGTTCTGATAACTGCTTGAGACTTCTAGCTCCCTCTATCTCGTAACCCTGCTCTGCTATCATATCGCAAGCCTCACCTATCTCTCTGAGCACTATAGCCCTCCCTATCTCATGATTGTAAGGCCTCCTGACCCCGAACCTCTGGTAGGAGAAGAAGTTAGGGAACCTTCGGATGGGCCTCACCCTGTTGACCCCTCTAACCACTATCGTGAAGTGATTGCCATCGTTCAACCCTAAGCTCACCCAATTTCCCCTACCAGCGTACTTGAGCATGGCTCCGAGTACTCTGAGCTCACGCTTGGGCATCCTAGTGGCTGAGATGAACTGAAAGCTCAGCGATCTAGCGTCCTTCATGCCCGCGAACCCCACTCTCCCACCCATCTCCCTCGAGACTCTGGAAAAGAGCTCCCTCCAGTCCAGTTTAGTGTACTTGAAGAGGACCGAGAGGTGGAAGGACCCGCTCCCCTCTAGTCTCTCGACTCCTAGGAATACCCTGGATGCCCTCCTTCCTGAGAGCACCTCATCCACTATGAAGTCGCTAATCCTCTCCCTGAGCCTCCCCCTAAGTGGCTCAGATTCGCTCATGTAAGAGAGCATCCCTAGTTCGCGGTCTACCTCAGAGACCCTCATCTCAGTAAAGGTAACCTCCCGGTGACCCTATCCACTATCTCGGACTCATGCGGCCCTATACCGACTGCTGTCGCTGTACCCGGCTCCAGTTCCGTGAGACCAGCATCCCTTATGAGAACAGCTATCAGCCCTCTCTCCAGAGCCTCTCTGTAGACCTCTATGAGTTCCTCCTCGCTCCCTACCTGAAGGACTACCTTCTTAGCTCCTTCCTCCCTCCACTCCCTGTAAGCCTCTGGATAGTTGCTCCTCGCTCTCTCCGCGGCTTCCAGAGAAGCATGGGCTACTTGGACAGCTAACTTACCGCAACTCATGTTGAGGTCC
>JAVQRZ010000105.1:0-6251 GCA_033582115.1 Candidatus Korarchaeum sp.
GCGCTCCTTACGTCATATCCCCGGTTGAAGTGATAATCGTGCTCTACAAGGAGAAGTGGAAGAAGGCGCGATCAGGTGTCTCTGATATAACTAGGGATGAGTTCATAGAGTGGACGAACGGTCTCTGGACCTTCCCAGGGGAGAGCAAGAGGAGGGTAGGGCATCCAGCACCCTTCCCAATTGAGCTACCGATGAGATGCATAAAGCTCTTCAGCTTCGTTGAAGACCTCGTCCTCGACCCTTTCTTAGGCAGCGGGACGACACTAGTAGCTTGCGCTCTTACGAACAGGAGGGGGATAGGGGTTGAGGTAGATAGGAGCTACTGCGAGCTCGCGAAGAAGAGGGTGATAAGGAGGGGTCTATCAGAGGAAGTTAGTTAGAGGATGAAGGGTATTGAGATGAGATCTATGTCAATAGAGGGAAATTCATACTTTAAAGAGACCGACTTCCTCTTGGAAGATCTTTCTCCCATTATAGCCGGAGGAGCTCTTCTGAACTAGAGCTTCAGATCGAATCGCTTCCATGCTCGAGCTATAACTCCTATCTGTAGGATACTGACTCAGAATAAGTGCTCTTTATTCGAGATATGAGAGGCAACTCTCGGTCATAAGCTACCAGAGGTTCTTGTTGGGACTCAGAAGATCTCAATCCAGATCGAATCCCACTTAGCGAATCAGTGCGGGGGGTGGGATTCGAACCCACGAGGGCCTGACGCCCACCGGACCCTGAATCCGGCGCCTTGGACCTGGCTCGGCTACCCCCGCTGGTGCTCCGGCCGGGATTTGAACCCGGGTCTGGGGCTCGAAAGGCCCCTATGCTTGACCAGCTACACCACCGGAGCGAGTCAACAAAGCTGTACAGAAATAAAAACCTTCATATACTTATCCCTAAGTGTTGCTCAAGCTTCTCGCTAAGATACCTGATGAAGTATTCCCTCAGAGTCTTAGCTGAGGGACTCATAGCCTTGAATATCTCTAGCTCTGCTTTCTTCTTATTCTCAAGGAACCACTTGTTCTCCCTCTGCCAGAACTCGTTCTGGAGGTTCGGGAGCGTCTGATTGTCTAGAACTGCCTTATAGTCAGCTTGAGTGAGGGGTTCTAGAGCGAACTTGTAGTCCTTGAAGAACCCCTCCTCAACATCCCTAGTGAGTATCCCTATGAACCTAGCTTCAGGAGTAGCTAAGTGAGGTATGTGAGCTGAGTTTATGCTGTTGTAAACTACAGTAGCTGCTATCCTGAGGGACCAAGGGGAGAGGTCAGTCAGTATAGCTATAGGGACGCCTTCGTCTGAGAGCATCCTGAGGAACCTCCTCATGCTCCTAGAAGCTTGCCCTTGGAGTATAGCTATAGCTATCTTCCTCTCCTCAGGTATCCCGAGTTCTATCATGTTCTTCGCGGGCCCTACTTTCTCCACAGCTACTACTACTTTCACCCCTACCCTCTTGAACCTTATGTTTTCAGGTCTCGGGGGCACTGAGTAACCCATCTCACCTACTTGATCAGCTCTCAGGATCCTTCCAGACCTATCAATGAGCTCTATATCCCCATAGATCCATCCCCTAGGGTCGCTAGTTATTGAGAAAGCCTCTCTAGGCATCCCTAAGAGGAGCTCCATCAACACTATCCTAGCATCTGTCTCCCTCTGGTCCTCCGGGAAGAGGGTACCCCTCAGCTTCTCCACTTTGTGCAAATAGTAGAAGTCCCTCTTTGTCATGGTTAGCCCGTTCTCCAAGTGGTCTAGAGCTCTTCCCATCCCGTAAAGGACTCCTGAGAGCGTCTTGAGGCTTTTCGAGTGGGAGCCCCTTATCTTACCGTAGAAGGTCGGCTTGAATATGTAGCCTATCCTCTCATCGAACACTATGTTCTTCTGAGTGTTAGGAGGGTACTCCAGCTCGGGGAACCTTCCCTCCTCTATAGCTCTAGCTACCCTCTCAGCTATCCCCAATACTTTAGACTTGACATCACTGCTCATCCTCCTCACCCATGCCCCTTATCCTTTCTACTAGCTTCTCCACAGGAGGCCTCCTACCGATTATATCCTCTAGGGTCCAGGATATCAGCTCGTAGTACATCTTGAAGAGCTCGTACCTCTTCAATAGAATTTCCTCCCTCCTTTTCTTCCCTAAAAAGAGCCTAAGCCCCCTAGCACACTCCCTCAAGCCTAACTCTACTTCCCTAGCTACCTCAGGGACGTTAGCTATGAACTCCTTTCCCACGGTTTTGAAAGGAACCTTTGTAGAGACTATGTGAACGAAAAACGCTATAGGCTCCTCCTCAGGGTTCTTTATACCGTATATGTTCCAATCCATCCTCTTTATCACTTGATAGGAGACATCACTAGATACATCGTAGAGAAGCGGTATCTTGTTAGCGTACCTGTAGAGCTGTATATCCCCGGTAGGCTTTATCATCCCGCCATAAGCTATAGCTGTTTCGACTATGAAGGGGTGGGCTTCGTAGACTGAGGGAGGCCTTTGTACGGCTTTTACGAACTCAGGATGGAGCTCCTTCCTTATGCCCGATTCCAAGAGGTCCTCTCCCAGAGGCGAGAGGACGCTAGGGTCAGGGGGGAGGAAGTCCTTGTAGCTCCTTAAAGCCTCATAAAGAGCCCTTATCTCCTCCTTAGTAAGTTCTGATGGCTTCTTATCAGGGTCCAGCTCGGCTATCTTGAGGAGCTCGCTAGCTGTCTTCTTACCGACCCTCTGGAAGTGGGTTATGAGGAAGGACTCTACCGTCTTGGTCCTAGTGGAGCTCAGTAATCTCTGGAGGAGCTCTAAGTCCACCCCCTTGGGGTGGAAGAGGGCTTCCTTAGGTCTAGGCGGCATCCTATCCGTGCTCCTAGGGAAGAGGTAGAAGTAGCCATCAGGGTCGAGGAAAGCTATCGATATGTAGGGCACTACTATCGCTGTCTGCTGCAGGTACTCCACTATCTTCCTCTTAGCTCTCTGATAGCTCCCCTCGAAGGTGGACTCGACTATCGTGAACGATCTCCTGGAGGCTCTCTCCACTACCTTCCTCTCAATTACTATAGGCTCGTTCCTCCTTATGTCTATCATCATGGTGAACTCGTAAGCAGGCTCCCCTTCCCTGGCTGAAGTTATCTTGAACGGTATATTAGTAGTTATCTGGCCGTAGAGGAGGGACATAGTACCGCCTAAACCGAAGGTACCCCTGCTCTGGATCAGCCTGTACTTAGAGCTTACGAAGACCCTACCGAAGGCCAGGGGTATCTCCTCAGGGCTCATCCCAACTCCATTATCAGCTACCTTTATCCTGTACCAGGGGAGCCCCTCCTCCTTAGCACCCCTCTCCTCCCTCATTACCACCGTTACCTTAGGGGATCTCCCTGAGAGCTCGACAGCATCGAGGGAGTTCTCAACTAACTCCCTGACTATCGTGTAGGTAGCTCTCACGGGATTGTCGAAACCAGCTAGCGATCTGTTCCTGTAGAAAAAGTCAGCAGCACTTATCTCCTCTAACTTCAGCTTCTCAGCCATGAGATCACCTCGAGATCACTCCTCTCTCAAGGCCTTATCGAGCATCATTTCGTCCATTATCCTCTTCTTGCTCATCTCAGCTATCTTCCTCTCCATGAGCCTGTAAGCCGTTGAATGCATCGATCCCTCCAGCAGGGAGATCACCGCCTCCCTAGCGGCTATGACATCATAGGTCCTCCCTATTATGGAGACAGTATGGCCGTAAACTGAGATCTTAGTGTTAGTCCTCTCCTCTATGTAAGTCCTAGTCCTCCCCTTCTCCCCTATCAGCCTACCCCTCATCCTGGTGAGGGCGTTCTTCGTGTCGCCGACGAACCTCCTTATGTCTATCACCTCCAGCACGTAGTCGTCCTCCAGCAGGAGAACCGCTACCTCAGGGTTGAATCCCCTCCCTATAGCCCTAACGACTGACTCGAGTTTCATCGGCATTAAGGGATCCTCAGGTGGTTCCGGGAAGCTTATCACCACCTCTCCCGTCGTGCTATCGACATCTATCCTAGTCTTAGTCAGCTCCTCTATCCTAGCCTTAGTCGAACCCTTCCTACCTATTAGAACACCTACTCTCTCCTTAGGTATCAGTACCCTTATCTCCCTCAAGGAGAACCCTCTCCCTCACCAACCCGTCAGCAAGCTCCCTAGCATCTATCGAGTTCAAACCGTACCTCCTCTTAAAGAAGTTTATCACTCTCTCCAAGTCCCTCAGGAGGAGCGAGTAGGATAAGGGATGCTCTAAAACGACCGCTTGGGAGACGTCGATAATCCAAGGTCTTCCCTTCCAATACATGATGTTGTACTCGCTTAAATCTCCGTGAACTAGCCCTGCATTCAAGTAACACCTCCTCACGTCATCTATAATAGCGTCCCTGACTTCCCTAGGGCTTTTCAATCCCTCGACCTCCCTGAGGAGGGGGGCTGGGATGCTCCCCTCACCTATGAACTCCATAACAACTATGTTGCCAGCTAAATCCACCGGCTTAGGGACGTTAACTCCGCTCTCCCACATCCTCAACAAGTTCCTGAACTCCTTCCTCGCCCAAGTGTTGATTAATTTCTCCTTATCTTTGACTGGGACGAACCTGTGGTCGCCGACTATGTAGTCCAAGTACCTCTTGAAGTTAGCCGTGTAGACTCTGTGCACCTTCACAGCCACCTCGACCCCAGCCCCCCTTCCGGCTAGCACCACAGATTCCTTCCCCGAGCTCACTATCCAAGTCAAGTCATCTAAGATCCCCTTGTTGAAGAGCTTCAGTAGGTTTCTAACCGTCCTGTTATCGAAGACTAGCTGCTTAACCTCATAGTACTCCTCGTCCTTTATTCTTTTCTCCTCCTTCCCTCTCCTCAGTATCTCCTCTACCCTCTCCTCAAGCTCCTCCAACCTTTCATTCAAATTCAGCCCTCCTCCAGGGAAGCCCACTCCTTGGGGATGTAACCCTTCTCTATAAGCCAGTTCACCTGCTGCCTATCGTACCTCACCACTATATCGCCTCGACTCTTCTGGAAGGGCCAGAGGGACACCAACACTATATCGCCCCTCTTCACCCAGCCTTTCCTCCCTCTAAGCTTGCCCCTGACTCTGCAGACCCTTATAACTTCATCGATACACTCAACCCTGAAGTGCCCCTTCCCCAAGGGCTCCAGCACTCTCCCGAATACCTCTAGCTCCTCAGCTGGCAGCAGGTCCTCCATCTCAACATCCAAGGACCTCTCGATCTCTCCTCCCCTACTGCTCCCCCTCTTCGACTTCAAGCGATCACCTCACAGCTTCGGGACGGGAGTCTCAGCACCGCAAGCCTGACACCTCAGGATCCAAGTCCTCTTAACCTTAGTTATGA
The DNA here is from genome assembly GCA_033582115.1 of Candidatus Korarchaeum sp. Lineage (GTDB taxonomy): Archaea > Korarchaeota > Korarchaeia > Korarchaeales > Korarchaeaceae > Korarchaeum. The sequence continues at coordinate 5,329 of JAVQRZ010000105.1, forward strand.
TGGTGTCAGGCCTACCGCAGTGAGGGCATATAACATAAGTCCTTATGAACCTCTCTATCCTGTTCTCAACCTGTTTGGGGTCTATCTTCCTGCTCATTATGAGCTTCCTCTCGTCCTCTGTGAGGAAGTAAGGGGATCCAAGTTCCCTAGATAGGTACCTAGCTATCATCTTAGCATCCCTGTTCACAGCTGTAACTATCTCCTTGAAGTTAACTACATGCGTTTGCTTCCCTTCTATAACTACTATAGGTCTAGGGGGCGAGAACCTCTCACCGCTAACCACGAGTTTAGGGAGCTTCTTCCTAGCTTCCGCGAGCATCTGAAGGTATTCTTCCCTCGACGACATCTCCATCCATTAAGGGGGAAGTGAGCATTTTTAAAGGTAGGAGCTCCTCAACCCCCTGCTAACTCTTTCAACTTCCTCTTCGGTATTCCGCTTTTTCCTGATTCCAACGGGCTAGAAAACGCCCGCTGCTTTCAACTCCCTCTTCGGGATTCAGATCGCTGGTCCCCGGGGGGCTCTGGCTGGAGAACGAACTTTCAACTCCCTCTTCGGGATTCTCGCTAACTCGAATCCCTCGGAGTCGACGATGCAGACTTTCAACTCCCTCTTCGGGATTCGAAAAATCGAATTTCCGCGTCAGAAAATCGTCGAAAAACTTTCAACTCCCTCTTCGGGATTCCATATATGGAAGCTGGGAGTGCTTTTTTCCGTCGGGAAACTTTCAACTCCCTCTTCGGGATTCTTGGTAGCGTACTTACCGACGTTCAGGATGTAGAAGAACTTTCAACTCCCTCTTCGGGATTCTTAGCTGAGCTAGCGTACGATCCGGACAGCAGAGTCGCTTTCAACTCCCTCTTCGGGATTCGGAGGAACTGGAGAAGAGGATAAAGGAGCTCAAGAAAGCTTTCAACTCCCTCTT
>JAVQRZ010000106.1:0-3038 GCA_033582115.1 Candidatus Korarchaeum sp.
TAACTCAAGATCACTAATTCATACAAATAAAAACGTTCATGTGCATGAGTGACTGCGTCCAACTGGACCAACCCAACGATACCTGGCACCTTAGAGCTCTAACTCTATAAAATCGATATATTTTTTCAGATAATAAAATCACCCTGAAGATTTATACCGAGCTCACTTACCCTCTTCGCGCAAGTAGCGACTTACGGTGCTCTTCAGTAATCTGAACTTATGAGTAAGAGATAATACACTCTCAAGTTTCGTAACAAGTTGAGCGTATCGAAACGAACTTGCGTGCTGACTAATTACTCTGATAATACACTTAATCTCTTTTAGGTTACCGTATAGAGATCTCCAGTTCCTCGAACTCGTCCACAATCAGCTCGAATACTTTGAAGCTCCCGTCCTCAGAGACTATCAAGTATATCAATCCGGGCACTGCTCTCTCCACATCGACTCTCGATGGTGAGGGTCTCCCGAAGGGGTGGCTATGATACACGCCTACTAGCTCTAAACCGAGCGATTCGGCTTCCTCCAGGGCTCTATAGGTATCTAGAGGATCTACTTCATATAGGTATTGGGATCCACTCACGTTCCTAGCTCTATAGCTCAAGTTAATAATGATATCACGGTTCTTCATGAGACCTAGAAGTAAGCCGCAGGCCTCCCTCGGGAACTCCTCCTTCGTGTGTTTGATCAGGTCCTTCAGGACACTCTCATAGATCAAGACCATTCGCCCCGACTTGCTCAGCATAACGGTCTCACTCAGTATTAACAATTGGCAGTAGATTTAATTTCGGGTATGGGAGTGCCCTCTTAAGGCTCCAGATAGTTACGTGTGTACTATTTAGATCCCCTTTATTGCGTACCGAGAAGTTCTCTGATTCGCCTTTCCTTCGATCAAGTCGCTCGATAGACTCAACCTATCTAAAGAGCCTTAGAGATCCCCAATCCACATCTCCCAAAGCGATCTCCCGATCCCTAGTAACTCTTGATTGAACGGCGGTAACAATGTTAACGTGACACTTAAAAATTATGAGACAATACTCAAGTGGGTATATGGTCATGTCTATAGTATGGAGCTTCGTAGTTACGCTAATCGTGAGTAGTGTAGTAATATGGCTTGCTCAGAAGATAGTCCTACCGAGAGAGAAGGAGAAGGGCTTTCTCTCTGTAATCGCGCTAGCGTTCATCTGGTCAATCGTAGAGGCGATCTTATACCACATCTTCTCACTTACGCCTTTAGGAATTCTGGAGAAGCTAGTAACTCTACTGATCTGGATCTGGATCCTGAAAGCTTGGTTCAGAGTGAGTTGGTTTCAAGCCTCGATGATATCTCTGATCGGATGGTTGATAATGCTCCTAGCGAAGTTCCTGCTCGGGTTGCTCATCTTCTCCTCCCCAGGCCCTAAGGAGATTATGTTCTCCCTCAGGGGGCTTCTTCCCTGAATCCCCTAGACAGCAGGCCCGAGTAACTCGTCGAGCGCATCGAAGGCCTTCTCTATCTCATCGTGACGCAACACCAGACCCTCGAAGATTATGAAGGAGAACCTCTCCAGAGGGGTCTCATCGAATATCGCCTCTAAGTAGCTCAATCCCTCCCTATCCTCAACTACCTCGCTTAAGCTGTAAGGACCCGATTGTAGCTTCAGTAATCCGGGGACAGCGATCGTGTTGATAGCAGATGCTAGAGCGAATGTCCCGGCCTTGTTCAATAGATGAGTTCTAGTTACTCTATCTGCTCCAACTAGTCCGATAGCTCCTCTCCTCATAGCGATCCAAGGTAATAGCGAATCCCTCACTAGGATCACTGAGAAACCCAACTCCTTCAGTATGCTAGCTGTCTCTAAGCCTTCTCCTCCGGGGAGGGACTCGCTAACTATCACCTCGCTGATGCTACACCTCTTGATACAATTTATGACAGCAGAGCTCCTACTGATCGTAGCTACTCTCTCAACACCTGAATCAGCTAGATGCTCAGCGCAAGTTCGAGCTAACAGTTCCTTAGAACTATCAAAGAACTCCTTGAGTCTCCCCAAAGAGCCTCTGCAGGCAGCTCTAACTAGGTACTGAATTGCTGACATCTCAGGATGAGCATCAGCTAGCAGCCTAGCCTCGCTGCAAGGATCTTTAGAGCTCATTAAGATGATCAAAGCTTCCTCGAATATCTCCAGCGACCCTCTTCTCCTGTCCCTCGCTAAATCCTCAATACTCGTAAGCAGGACCCTCCTCGAAAGCGTACTTAACCGTTCTGAACCTTCTCCTGAGCGCAGCTACTTTCTCAGCTACCTTCCTCGGATCTTCCTTATCCAGCAAGACCTTCCTGTAAAGTTTAGCTATCTCAACCATCTCATCCTCACTCATACCCAATCTGGTGAGCTCAGCGACGCCTAACCTCAGACCCCCTGGATCCTTGAAGCTCCTTCCCCTCTTTATATCCCAAGGTAGTAGGTTCCTATTCACTATTATGTTAGCTTCCTCTAGCAGCTTCTCGCACTTGTAACCACCACCTAGAGCGTCCACATCTAGGAGCACTTGGTGGCTCTCAGTAAAGCCTAAGTGCTCAGCGACTACGTTGAAGCCCTCATCGTGCATAGCTCGAGCTAGGGACTTAGCGTTCTTAATCACTTGCTTAGCGTAATCTTCACCGAAGGCTAACATTTCAGCAGCAGCTAGAGCTAGAGCTGCAACCGAGTGAAGGTGATGATTGCTCAACAAGCCTGGAAAGTTCGCTAACTTTATCTTCTCGAACTTCTCCTCATCGTTAGTCACGACAACACCATGCTGAGGGCCGAAGAGCGTCTTGTGAGTACTCATCGTCATGACGTCAGCTCCCTCCTCCATCGGCTGTTGAAACTGCTTACCAGCTATCAGACCGGCTACGTGAGCAGCATCGTAGTGGAGCAAAGCTCCTATTGATCTGCAGGCATCAGATATCTCCCTCACGGGATGGGGGAAGAGTATCACACTCCCTCCGAGTATTACTAGCTTAGGTTTGCTCTCCTCCATCCTCTTCAGGCTCTTATCGATGTCTATGTTCATGTTGTGAT
>JAVQRZ010000107.1:0-1996 GCA_033582115.1 Candidatus Korarchaeum sp.
CGAGGATGCCTGAGGATGTAGTTAGGGAACTCGTTGAGGAATATGGAATAAGCAGTGAGTTAGCTTGGGAGTTATACGATGAGGGAAGGGTGGAACTCTTCAGGAGACTATTATCTTACGGAGCGCCTGCGAGCTTCACAGCTTCTACATTAACTTCTACGATCAAGATGTTGAGGAGAGAAGGAGAGAGTATCGAGAAGATCTCAGAGAGTCACTTGGAAGAGATCTTCAAATTTTTAGGAGAGGGGAAGCTCGCTAAGGAGGCCGTGCCTGAGGTACTCAGGGAGATAGCTAGAGGAAGTTGCCTAAGCGTCTATGACTATGTAAAGAGTCATGCTATCAGCTTAGAGGAGCTGGATTCCCTGATAGATTCCATACTCGAGAGATTGAAGGATAAGATCTCGGAGAAGGGAAGCAGGGCCTTCGGTATGGTGATGGGGGAGGTAATGAATGTCGTGAGGGGGAAGATAGATGGGGCTATCGTAAGCGAGAGAGTCAGGAGGAAGTTAGAAGAACTCCTCAAGACTTGATACCTTTCTTTCCTTAATTATCTCATCAAAATCTATGTCCAGAGCGTTCAGTATCTGTTCAAAGGTCGACCTCATTATGTCTAAGTACTTATCCTTATCTATCTGGGATTTATTCACCAGCTCTATTGGCATCACACCATCCTTCCCACTGACCTTAACGTAGTTTATCACGTGACCTGCTTCGATACGCTTACCCATCCTCTCCAGCATCTTAGCTACCTTCACGTGCTGAGGTGTGGTCTTCACATAATTCTCAGGGCTCTTACCCAACATGCACCTGAACGCCAGTTCCTCGATCTCATAATCCCCTGATTCTAATCTCCTCACATAATTCCTTATAGTGTCCTCTATCCTCCTCCTCGCTTCTGAGAAGTCCTCAGGGCTGTTGACATTCGAGAGTATCTCTATCACCTCATTGAACGCTTTTTTAACGAAGATCGGTATGTTCCTCTTCTTACCGAGTAGTCCTTTAACCTCTACGATGCCATCTCTAGTCACTCCTAGGTAGTTCTTCTTCAATCTGGAAAAAACTACGTATCTGTACCACTTGTCTAACTCTAAGTCTATCCCAAGCTTCTCTTCTACTCTCTGCTCCAGCTCATCGACCTGCTCTTGAGTCACCTCCCTTATGAAGAGACTGTCGGTATCCCCATATATCACCTTGAGGCCCATCTTACGCGCTTCCTCTATCGATAGGAGCATCGCCTTCCTAGCTAAAGCTGTTATCATTTCAGCAGCTGGAGGAGAGTATAGAGGGAAGTTCTCAAAGCCGAAGACACCGTAGGAAGCATTTAAGAACACCTTAAGGCTCCTTTGGACTGTATCAAACCATTCCCTCAGGTATTCATCCTTCTCCTCCTTCACCCTCCTCTTATACCTCTTTACCCTAAGGTCCCTTAACGCTTGAATCAGGTACGGGACTATTCCTCTACCCTTCGTGCATATCCAGTGCGGAAGATCTTCCACAGGCCTGTTCGATCTGCACTCTTCATGGGGGCAATTTATCGTCTCAAAGCTGACCTTCCAACGACCTATGATGGAAGGATACAAGCTCGCGAAGTCCATGACCGCTACATTAAAGTGTACTCCAGGTACCGGCTCCAACACTATCGCCCCCATGTACTTTCTCCCCTTAATGATCGCCTGAGAGTAAGTTCTCTCCCCTCTAACAGCCATTATCTCCTCTTTCTCTGGAATCAGCCAGTTCCTCCTCCTGTACTCAAAGAATATCATGTTCCTAATCCAAGAAGAGACCCCTTGCCTGGATACCTCCTCCAAGGACATCTTGCTTACCCTAGCGAAGAGGAAGAGCAACCTAATCAATTCCCCCGACCCTATGTTCCCGAGCTTGAAGGTGAGCTCTGCGTCCTTAAGGCAGTACTCCGCTAGAGTAGCTGATTCCAATGAGTAGAAGTCTCTGACCTCTAATTCTATCTTCTTCTCCCCTAGTAGAGCTTCTGCGACCT
>JAVQRZ010000108.1:0-2705 GCA_033582115.1 Candidatus Korarchaeum sp.
AGGCTGACCTCAGCTTACGGTAGGTTATACATAAAGAAGGTGAAGGATTTATTGGAATCAAAGGGCTTTGATGTAATCTACGTGGATACAGATGGCATTCAATTTACAGGAGTAGGTTGTGAGGGCTTAGTAGATGAGGTAAATAGAATATTACCACTGAGACTCGAACTCCGCTATAAGGCTTTGAGAGGGATCTACCTAGCCAAGAAGAAGTACGCTCATATCTTAGAGGACGGTAAGATATTGGCTAAGGGTTTCGAATTCGTGAGGAGGGATTACCCTAAGATCGTGAAGGATGCTCAACGTGAGGTTGTCGAGATGGTCCTGAGGGGAGAGAAAGACAGGGTTGGGGAACTAGTGGAGAGGTTCAGGAGGAGGATTCTAGAGAGAGATTTAGAGAGAGAAGATCTGATAATATTTGAGACTATAGGTAAGGAAGAGGAGAAGTTTGAGAGGATGACCAAAGCTCTGAGAGTCCACCTTTGGTTAAAGGAAAATAAGGGGATTGAGTTACACAGAGGTCAGGTGTTAAGAATTATCATTGTTAAAGGTTCGGGAAGCGTGACAGAGAGAGCTAGGCCAGCGGAGTTCTTCAGCGTGGAAGACGCGGATCTGGATTACTACCTTGAATTATTCAATCAAGTCATGGAGAGAACGCTCACCCCTCTGAAGATGAGTGAGGATAAGAAGAGAGGGTTGGAGGAGTGGTTCTAATCAGACCTTAAGGAACTTGAGAGGTAGATTAGATACCTGCCTCTTTGCAGTAGGTCTGTTTATAGGTAGAGCATCCTTCCTCTCATCCTCAGCCCTAGGTCTGACTATGCCAAGGTAAACCGCGCAACTGACACAGTAGTACCTGGTCTCAAGTCTCTTAGATATGTAAGCTCCTTGTCTCTCCAGATCCTTTCCTAAACTCCCACCTACGGGAGATGTCCACCTAGTGACCTTGACGGCCTTGTCGGCAGGGATGACTCTCCCGCATTGAGAACACTGAACAGCCCTCTCGTGCCCAGAGCCGCCCAACTTCCTACCCCTGTTCTTCCTCTTTTTAGGCATACTCTCACCACGGATTGATGGACTTCACGAGAATAAAAGGTTTCTCCCTAGTTTGGGTGAACTACCCATCAATCGAAAGTTAGTGAGGAGTGGCCTCCTCAGTAAGATCTACCTATCCAGCATCTATGACTGGCTTCTTCCCCACAAACAATACATTTCTCACCCTTAACTTCAAGAACATCTTCCTCATACCCAAGAAGACTGTAACCACCCCTCTCCTCAACTTCATGACCGCACTCCTCCTTTCCACACCAAGCGAAGGACACTACTTTAATTTTAACGTTCTCAATCAATTCTTCTAAGTTTTTAGCGTTGTATATCATCTTCCTAAAGTAACTCCACGCCTGTTCTGCGAGTACTCTCTCAATATCTCTCATAATCTCATCGATGAGCTCAACAGCTCCCTCAAACGGTGCAGTAAGCCTGTCCATCTTATCTCTTCTGAAGATAGTTAGCTCCCTACTCTCGAGTTCCTTCCTCCCGATCTCTATTCTAATAGGAACTCCCTTCATCTCCCACTTGTAGAACTTGTAGCCAGGTCTCTCATCGCTCTCATCTAAGTGAACTCTGAACCTTCTAGAGAGAACGGACCTCACCTCCCTGCAATAATCTAGTATACTCTCCTCATAGTCCTTCGTAGGTATCGGAACTATGACTACTTGAATAGGGGATATCTTCGGCGGCAACCTTAACCCTCTGTTATCTCCGTGTATAGCTATGACAGCTGCTAGCGATCTCTCTGAGATCCCGAATGAGGTAGTGTTGACATTCCTCTTCTCACCTTTCTCATCCATATAAGTCAAGTCATATGTTTTAGCGAAGAGATCACCGAAGTTTATCGCACTACCGAGCTCCAGGGCTTTACCATCAGGCATTATCGTTACTATGTCGTAGTTGTAGAGAGCGCCTGGGAAGGTATCCCAAGGCATCGTCTTCACAACTATGTAAGGGATGAGCAGCTCGTCATAAAAACTCTTATAAATCCACACTTCTAAGTTAACTTGCTCAACGGCTTCCTCGTACGTTGCGTGAAAACTGTGACCTTCTTTAAAGAAAGCTATTTCCCTGACCCTCAGCATAGGTCTAGTCGCTTTAGTCTCGTACCTGTAAATAGGGGCTATTTGGTATATCCTTATCGGGAGGTCCCTGTAACTACTTATCCATCTCGATAGGACCTCATACATTATAGCCTCGCTCGTAGGTCTAAGGGCTAGTTTCTCCTGTATCTCCTGTCTGCCTAACTTAGTCACCCAGAACACTGAATCTTGGAAACCCTTGATGAAGCGGAACTCCCTATTAAGGACGCTTTCTGGGACTATAGATGGGAAGTAAACTCTCTTATGACCTGTCTGCCTAAGTAACCTCTCCATGATACTCATTATATTCTCCATGAGCTCGTATCCGTAAGGCAGCCAGATGTACATTCCCTTAACCGGATATCTCTCATCCAGTATCTCTGACTTGAAGATCACCTCATCGAACCACCTAGAGAAATCCTCCTCCTTAGGCACTACCTCGTACGCTTCCCTCTCGGACATTTCCTCACCACCTAGCCACTAGCTAATCCGAATCCCTACTGCTCTTAAAAAATCTGCTCTCTCGGTAAACCTTAAAATATTGAACCTAATCCCCGGACTGTCCCTTTCAAG
>JAVQRZ010000109.1:0-1992 GCA_033582115.1 Candidatus Korarchaeum sp.
TCTCCTTGAAATCCATTAGAAGCTCGAGTATCGATGCCCTTATTGAGAGGTCTAGGTTTGAGGTAGGCTCATCCGCGACGATGAAGTCCGGTTCGAGCAGCATAGCCCTAGCTATAGCCACTCTCTGCAACTGCCCCCCGCTCAGTTGGTAGGGCTTTCTCTTCATGAACTCCTCCGCAGGAGATAAACCGACTCTCTCGAGAATCTTAAGGACCTTCTCCTCAGCTTCCTCCTTTGAGATATTGAAATGGACCTCAAGAGGTTCTATGAGAGATTCTCCAAGCTTTTGAACCGGGTTGAAGCTACTGTAGGGGTCTTGAGGAACTATTTGCATCCGCCTCCTCATCTTCCTCAGGGTTCTTTCGCTGAGCTCTGTTATATCAATCCCATCAAAGAGAACTCTACCTTCTGTAGGTCTGTAGAGCCTTAGAGCTATCCTTCCGAGCGTAGACTTCCCGCTACCACTCTCCCCAACTATACCGAGCACCTCTCCTCTCTCCACATGGACGCTTATGCCATCCACAGCTTTAACGATCTTTTTCCTTCCAAAAGCGCCTATTTGGAAATACATCTTCACGTTATTAACACTCAACAGCATATCCTATCCCCCGTAGAGCCAGCAGGAGACTGTATGATCGCCTCCCACACTGATCATAGCCGGAGCTTCCTTCATGCAGACCTCGATAGCTCGGTTGCACCTAGGGTGGAACCTGCAGCCGGAAGGCGGATTTCTGAGATCCGGAGGAGTTCCGGGAATCGAACTAGGCCATTCTATTGAGAGGAGTCTGGGGAGTGAGGAAAGCAGTCCTTTAGTGTATGGATGCATTGGGGATTTCATAATCTCCTCTTTATCCCCTACCTCCATGATATTACCAGCGTACATAACGCAAACCCTATCGGATCTCTCTAAAGCTAAAGCTATATCATGAGTTATCAGTATCATACTCATTTCACTTCCTCTCCTTATCTCATCAAGCAGATCCATTATCTGCCTCTGAACTATCACATCGAGCGCTGTAGTAGGTTCGTCTGCTATTAGCAGAGAGGGGCTCAGGGCTATCGCTGCAGCTATAGATACCCTCTGCTTCTGGCCCCCACTCAATTGATGCGGGTAAGCATCTATGAGCTTCTCAGGTATCCCTAAACGTCTTAAAAGATTTGCTGCCCTTTCCTTAGCTTCCTTCTCATCAACTCCATGCTCCGTCATGACCTCGGCGACTACCTCATTCACCTTCCTCAAGGGGTCTAGTGTCGTGAAGGGATCCTGAAATACCATTGAGACCTTCCGACCTCTAATATCCCTCATCTCGTCTTCACTCAAATTCAGAAGGTCGACTCCATCTAAGGATATCCCCCCACTAACTATCCTTCCTGGAGGAGGGACCATCTTCATTATAGCGAACCCGAGCGTAGACTTCCCGCTACCACTCTCCCCAACTAAGGCTAGGGTTTCCCCTCTTCTCAGTTCTAAAGATAGGTTATCAACTGCACGTACAGTCCCCTTCATCGTGAAGTAGTGTACACTCAGATTCTCGACTCTTAGAAGCATTTCAAACTACCTCCCTCTCCCCTTTTGACAATCCCTCACTTATCAAAGCGAATCCCATGGCTAGAAGTGTTATCATGAATCCTGGAAAGAAAACCATCCACCAAGCTCCTGAGAGGAGGAATCCCTTCCCTTTGTAGAGCTCGTAACCCCAATCAGGAGTAGGGGGCTGGACGGAGAGTCCTAAGAAGCTGAGAGCTGCTTCAGTGAGCACAGCATCAGTGCTGCTGAGACTGAAGACTACCATCACAGTAGGGCTTACGTGAGGTAGTATGTGCTTAAAGAGGATCCTAGCTACAGGAAGCCCTAAAGCCCTGTCCACTTCTATGAAGGGCTCCGTCTTAACGCTTAGGACCTGACCTCTCACCATCCTGAAGTAAGTAGGTACGTAAACTATCGCTATAGCTATAGCAGCGTTGACAGGAGAGGGGCCGAGCACTACAGCT